>CAYPOE010000079.1:0-9803 GCA_964412285.1 uncultured Eubacteriales bacterium
AATTGCAAGCCTTAATTCGCAGTCACTCGCGGCAAAAACATCCACTTTTTCTGAATCAAACAAAATCACAAAATCCGATTGACAAACCGCGGTGCGAGGGGTTATAATATGAATACAGTATGTAACGAGAAACGAGGCAACGTCTCTCGTTGGGAGCTTTGCAGTCTTTTCACTTCACGATCAGGCTTCACGGTTCAAGAGAATTTATTTTTTGTTTCTTTAAAAAAACAACCGTCAGCCATTGGGGTGGGAGCGGTTGTTTTTGATTAAGCTAACTACATAGCCTGTGATACGCACAAGATCAAACCAATGTACGCACACGTATAGGACTAACAGCTTAACGACTTCCGCTACACTCATTACATGCTACCTCCTTTCACAAAAAAATCCGAAGGGAGGCATTAAACATCCAAGGGCATCGCTTCCTCTCTAATCCTCAGAGAATCGCTACCGCCCAACCGCACAAAAAACTGCTACAACTCTTGTACATAGTATACTACATAGGTCGACAAATAGCAACACATTTATCGGTATTCTTCGAGTTTACGCACTACACGAGCGCCAACCCACTCTTCGCACCCTTGACCGCCTCGATCAGGAACAGGTGGGCGGTGGCGCTGCCACATGGCGGTACGATGCGCAGCCGCTTGGGTTCGACTCCATGCGCGCGCAATGCACAGAACACGTCGGTCATGCGCTCGGTACGGTGGATCAGCGACAGCCGCCCGCCGTAGCGTAGGCACCGCGCCGCACAGGAAGCAACGCCGTTCATGTCGAGCGATACCTCGTGCCGCGCCGCGTAGACCGCGTCGTCGACGTTGCGCGCCCCTGCGCCCACGCGCATATACGGCGGGTTGCACGTGATGTGGTCGTACGCCTCGCGTTCGTTGAATGCGTTGACGTCGGCGGTCACGACGCGAACATCGGCGCGGTTGTACGCCATGCTGCGCCGCGCGAGTTCCGCCGCGTCGGGGTTGCGCTCGACGCAGGTGTATGCGGCCGACGGCTGTCGTGCGTACAGCAGCAACGCAACGATCCCATTGCCCGCGCAGAGGTCGAGTGCCCTGTCACGCGGACGCACGCGCGCGAAGTCCGACAGCAGCACCGCGTCGGTGCCGTAGCGAAAGCCGTCGCCTTGGTAGATGTAGAGTGGGTTGCCGTCGGCGTCGTTGACGAGCAACGGATGCAGTTCGATGTTTTGCATGATACGCATCAGTAAATAAATACCCAATCAGGCAGCCACTTGAGGTACGTGCGCACGTACTCGAGGCTCACAGGATGACCGCTGATCACAGGGTAGAATAGCACGAAGAGTACGGCGCAGCCAATCACGACGGCGTACGGTGCGTACCGCGTGACACGGCAGGGTACGGCGTCGGCGAGATATTGCAGCATATAGGCGAGTGCGATGCAAAGGAACGGTACCGCACCGAAGTAGTGGTAGATGAACAGCGTGCGCGGTACGAACGCCCAGAGCAGGTACTGCGACGCGTAGGCGGTTACGATGAACACGGCGGCTTTGGATCCGCGGAACATCAACGGGATGCAGCTGAGCACCGCGAGCAGTCCGAGCCACCAGACGGCAGGATTGCCGAACGACGAGATCGTCGACGCCATGCCTGTACTGTAGAGCCGCGAGTCGATGTACGCCCAGAGCGGCTTGATGTTAAGCGCCCACGTGTACCACGGCGACGCGTACGGATGCTCGTCGAATACCGAGCCGTGATACGACAGCATATAAGTCTGGTTGCCCCAGACGTACTCCCAGAAGCCGCGCCCATGCAGATCGTAGCGCGTCATGGGTAGGTACGACGCGACGTAGATCGCGATGGGGATCGCGATGAAGAACACGCAGCAGTAACCGACGGTACGCCCCAACGCGCGCCAGTACACGTGCGGGTCGGACGTACGCAGGAAGCCGCGGATCCACGCGTAGAGCAACATGATGACGAGTCCGAGGGTCGAGTAGAGACCGATCCACTTGGTCGCGCACGACAGCCCGTAGAACAGTCCAGAGAGCAGCAGCCAACGCCGCCCGTCGTGGACGTGTTCGTCGAACTCGACCCCGATATACCGCCACATGAACGTGTACGAACACAGGATAAAGAGTACGGCGAACGAGTCGATCGTACCCATGCGCGTCTGCGCGAAATGCATGAAGTCCAGCGCGAGCAGCAGCGTGGCGACGACCGCGACGCTGCGCCGTTTGGTCAGCCAGAACGCGAGAACATAGAGTACGCCAAGCATAGCGATGCCCGCGAGGTTGCCCATGAATCGCCAGCCCAGCGGGTTGTAACCGAAGAGCAACATCCCGAGCGACATGATGACTTTGCCCAGTGGCGGATGCGTAATCTCGTACGGCGGCAGTTCTTCGAGGATCTCGAACGCCGTGCGCGGGTGATAGATCTCGTCGAAGTAGCCGCTGTTCAGATAATCGGGGTATTGCGGCACGGTGTCGGGTTCGTCCGACAGTAGCGTGACGTTTTGCGGGAAAACCCGGTTGTCTGCCGCATCGAAGAAGCCGATCTCGAACACGGGATCGTCGGGACTGGTGTGTGTGAACGTCACGTACTCGGCGGCAATGTCCACGCCGTACGACGTCCACTGCAACACGCTACCGTGCGTAAACGTATGCCGCACGTCGTCGTAACCGCCGATGCTCCACTCGCCGAAACTCTGCGACGGGCCGAAGTACACCATGACGCGCTTGATCTCGACCGGTCGCCCGAAGTCGAAGCCCACGCCGCCGGGCGGGGTCGTCGCGTAGGTCTGCGGCGCAACGGTCGAACCGAGGTTGATGAACGACACGATACCGTAGAGCAGCAGGATGGCACAGATATACTGGAAGTCACGTACGCCGAGTGTATCGTCGCTGTGCGCGGGCTGGGGCAGTTGTCTTGCGACTCGTCTGAGTCCGACGGCGGGCAGCATACTGCGCTGTTCCCGCGCGAGCGTCCAGCACACGTACGCGCCGTACGCGAATACGCAGACTTGCAGCGCCGACAACACGACGACGGTCGGGTCGAAGTCGGGCAGCGACAGCGTGCCTACGTCGCGGTAGAGTACATGCAACACGTTGCCGACGTGTACGGCGGCCTGTACGATGAATAAGTAGAGTACGTTGCGGCGACGCGATGCGCCGTAGTAGCAGAGCAGCAGCAGGAGCGCAGGAAACAGATACCGCTCGTGCATCTTGGTGCCGACTGTGAACATCACGGATAGGATGCCATAGCCCGCGATGAACAGCGCGCCGTCATCTTTGGCGCGCACGCCGCGTATATATAGCACTGCGCCCCAGACCACCGCCGCGCCGATCGCGGCGTAACCGATCAGGCTGTAACTCACACCCCTGAAGATCTCGATCGACTGGTCGATCCAGTTGAGACCGAGCAGCGCGTAGAGGTTGTACGCGTTGACCGTAATGTACGGGTAACTCGACAGCGTATTCTTGTACTTGCGCACGAGCCACCACAGATCGAGCGGGCCGCCGAACGGCAGTGCGACGATGTAGATGATACATAGCGAACCCGCAATGGCGTAGAGCCATTGCTTCCAAGAACCGCGTACGCCATGGACGCGCGTGTAGTCGATGAACGCGTAGATGTAGACGGGTGTAAACATGAGTCCCTGCGGCTTGATCAGCACGCAGAGCGTAAACAGGTATGCCGACAGATACAGCCGCTTTTGGTAGAGGAGGATCAGCGACGCGACCAGCGCGAGCGTGAACACGGCGTCGATCTGTCCCCAGATCGCGCTGTTGACGAACGTAAACGGCATGAACGCGTAGAGCGCGCCGACGCAGAGCGCGGCGGCGTTGCCAATGTGCTTGCGACTGAAGCTGTAGAGCAACCACACAATGCCCAGGTCGGCGAGGATTGCGGGCAGTTTGAGCAGCAGCAGGTCGGCGGCCGACAGGTAGGTCGTGCCGAACAGCGTGCGGAGTCCGCCGATCACATAGAGTACGAGCATGTAGCCGGGCGGATAGTCGGCGAAGTAGTTGGGCAGGAAGTAGAATGTGTCGGTGCCGCCGTTCCAGAGCTGCCAACTCCACGATGCGAAGCAGCCCATATCGGTCGGATGTCCGACCACCGTGCAGGCGAGTACGACGCGCGGCAACAGCGCGGCTACGCACAGTACGACGAGTCCGTACCACGGTCGCTGTTCGAGTTTGGCGCACAAGCCGTCGTACGGCCTTGGCAACGCGCGCGACTGTGTATGCGCGGCGGCGCAGCGGATCGCGAAATATCCCATGACCACGCCATACAACACCGATACTGCTACCATGATTGTCAGCATACGCCTTTTGCCCCCTATAGCGCCATTAATAAAAACTTACGTTGTCGATATTGACCGTACCCTGCGGTTTTTGCTTGGCCTTGCTCGCGGACTTCTTGATCGTGAAATCGTCCACAAGATCACCTGCCACCGTATACGTGAGGAACCGCAGCTCGGTCGGCGATACATCGACGATCGTATACGACGCGCCGGGCTGCTTGACGAATTCGTGCCACCACTTGGTCTCGGTGCCGTACTGTTTGACCGCACTGTAGTTGCCGATGAAGTAGTACGTGCCGCCCGACACAATCACGCCATCCTTGATGGGTTTGCTGCGCATGTAGACGTGGTCGTGTCCTTGCAGCACGGCGTCGAGGCGCAGCTTGTCGAGTTCGAGCTTGAGCGCGTTCTCGACGTCGGTCGAGCGGTCGGTCGCGCCGTACGGGCCGCGATGGATCGCCGCCATGCGCCATACGGTGTTGTTCCCCATGATGGGCTCGAGCCAGTTGGCTTGCTTGACGAGGTTCTCTGCGCCCGCCTCACTGTTGAGCATCGCGATGCGCAGATCGCCGTAGGTCACGGCCATGCACTCGGGGTCGGGCGCGGACTCCAGCTCCGTCACGTTGAATACCGATCGATACAAGTCAACGCCGCCGTTGTACGCGTCGTGGTTGCCGACGACGGGCAGCATGGGCAGATACCGCAGCGCCTGCACGTCGGAGAACATGTCCCACTGCTGCCGCGAACCGCCGTCGTCGGTCATGTCGCCGCAGTGTACGATGAAGCGCAGTTCGGGTCGACGTTTGATCGCCGCCGCGATGCAGTCGCGCCACGCGTCGTAGTGTGCGCGCGTGATGCCTTGCGAATCCGTCACGTAGAGGAACGAGAACGACTCGCCATCTTTCGGTGCGGTGTAGAACGAGTAGGTCGGCGAATACGTGTCGCCGTAGCCTACGCGGTAGTGGTAGAGCGTCCCTGGCGTCAGACCCGTCGCCGTGACCTTGAAGCAGCGGCGCGTGTCGTTCTCGATATACGTACTCGCGGCGGTGAACTGCTTGCTCTGCCCGTTGCCTGTGAGTTCGAGTATGCCCTTGGATACCGACGTATCGGTGTGCCACGTGAATGCCATGCTCGTCGACGGATTGGGCGTGAGGGTCAGCATGATGTTGTACGGCACGCCAGGCTTGTCCGCGCCATACGCGCCAAGCGTCAGCGCACACACGGCGATGGCTACGCACAGCAGCGACAGCAATGTGCGCCGCATCCCTATGATCCTACGCAATCGATGATCCGTCATACGTCGTATACTCCTTTGCATTTCGCAGTATAGTTCATAGCTTTAACCATTGGCTATGTAGATGAATAAGATAGAGTAGCGCATAGGATGCCTAACTATGCCCATGACACAACACACGGGGGTGTTCTTATTACGATTCCACTGTTATTGCTCTCTGTCAATATAGATGCGTTTTCTGTCGGATTTGCCTACGGCACGCGCGGCGTCAAACTGCCGATCCGCACGCAACTGCTCATCAGTCTCATCGCGGCGACCGCGTTCTTGGCCGCAGGACAGGTCGGACAGCTGCTGCACGGTATCATCGGCACGGCAGCCGTCGTGATCAGCAGCGTATTGCTGTACGCCATCGCCCTGTACACGATTCTCACGTGCAATCAAAGCGACGGCGTACTGTGCGACTACGATGATTCCAAATCCATAGACCTGCGCGAAGGATTGTTCCTCGGTATGGCGCTTTCGCTCGACAACGTCGGCGTGAACCTCTGCTACGCGCTGACGGGCGGCGCTACGCTCGGCATAGCCGCACTCGTCGCACTGTCGCAGCTGCTGCTGCTCCAAGTCGGACTGCGCGCGCCGCGCCTCCTCGCGAGGCGGTCGCTCAAGTCCGCGTATATCAAGCTATCGTCAGCCATCCTACTTATGATCCTCGCGACGATCCGTTTGTTCGCGTGATTCGGCGGCTCTGCGAATTCGCGGGCGGGGCCTTGCGCTCTACTACGCGCTCGCCCCACCCCTACGGCATTATTTGCAGGTCAGACGCACGGTGCGTACGGCGTACGGCGTCAGCGTGACGCCTACGCTGCCGTTCGATATCGACAGCGCCTCGCCCTTGTTCTCGTTGATGTCGGCCATACACGCGGCGGATACGCCGGTCTCGTACGATATGCGCGCGGCGGCGGGTTTGCCCGTCGGGTTCACGACGCGCAGCAGCAGGTCGCCGCTGCCATCCTCGCAGAGCTTGACCGCGCCGATGTCGGCGTTCGTGACCTTGAGCAGCGACGTGTACGCGGGCAGATCGCCTCCGTGCGCGTCGACGGACAATACGGTCGCCGGATGCAGGTAGGTCTTGGATACGCGCGACAGCGCGGTCGGCGACACGTCCTTGGTGACGCCCACGGCGAACTCGATGTGGTGTTTGTATAACTCGGGATACGGATCGGGATTGTACGCCGAACGGATCAGCGTGAGCGCCAATCCCTCGTTCTCCTGTCGGAAGCCGTACTTGGTGCGCGACAGCAGATACAGCGACGCGCCGTTCTTCTCCTCGTTGACGGCGGCGGCGTAGGTCAGCGCGGGTACGTCCTGCGCCTTGGCTGTACGCGTGACCGTGCCGTACGGCGTGTCGTTGAGGTAGTGGGCGGGTACATATTCGGTGTAGACGCCGAAGTTCAGCTGCGGGATGCCCGCTTCTTCGTTGCCGACCTCGAGCCAGTCCACGTCGGCGACGATCTTGATCTGCGCGCTGCCATGGTCTAAGATGTAGTCGTACGCAATCTTGGAATTGCTATACGTGCCCGTCACGCGCACGCCCTTGCGCACCGTGCCGCTCCACGCCACGATGTCGGTGATGTGGAACATGTCGGGCGCGTCGGTGTGGCGGCCAACCGTCCATGCCGACATACCGTTGTGTTCCTCGCACTGCACGCGGAACGATCCGCCCATCGCGACGACGTAGCCCGTCGCCTTGTCGATGATGTACTCGATGCCGCCGCCCTGCGGGTCGATGCTGGCCTTGATCACGTCGTTCTCGAGTACATACTCGTACAGCGGTTCGACGCGCGGGTCGCGCGGCAGTTCGATCGACAGCGGCGCGTCTTCGTTGTCGGACACGACGACGAGCGTGTAGCTGAACGGCTCGACGCGCGCCTTGACGAACAGGCGCAGGTAGTTGTGTCCCCAGTACTGATGTACGCCGACGTCGTATACGTCGAACGGCAACGGTTTGCCTGCGCCGTCGGTGACAGTCAACGTCTTGACGTCGCCTTGGTAGTCCCAGACGATGATCTCGTGTACGTCGTGTGTGGCCGTGTCGGTCAGGTTGAACAGCGTGTAGCCGCGCTTGTTGCCCGTGCCGCGCTCGACGAAGCTGTAGCCGTAGCGGTCGACGTTGAAGCCAACGCCCGCGCCCTCGGACATGCTCCCGCAGTCGCAGTCGGACTGGAGCATCGACGTGTCGATCTTGGACGCAATCGCGCGGAGTGCGGCGGTCTTTTGCGTATTGGCGACGGCGAGCGTCTCTTGGAACGCTGCGCTGCACCATTCGCGGCCGCTGATGATGCACGAACCGGGCAGTATGTCGTGGAACTGGTTGAACATCACGCGTCGCCAGCAGTCCTCGAACGCGAACGTCGGGTACGCGTAGCCCGTGAGCTTGTTCGCAAGCGCGGCGGCCGTCTCGGCCTCGTACATCGTGGCCTCGCCGAGCTTATTCGCTTCTTTGATGCGGGTCTGCGTCGTGTAGCAGCCTGTGAAGATCGAGTTGAGTTCGCCCTCGACGGTCGGGAAGTTGCCGCCGCTATTCTCGAGGTATTGGAAGTACTCGTGGTAGGTGCCGAACTGCATCGTCGGGAACAGCGGCCAGTCGCGCATATCTAAGAGGCGCTGGATGTCGCGCTTGGTCGGGCCGCCGCCGTGGTCGCCGACGCCGAATACGAGCAGCTTGGTGTTGATGCCGTAGGTATCGCAGTACGACGGCACGTACTGCGCGAAATCGTGCGAGATCGTGCGCAAGTACCATTCGGGTTCGCGGTAGACGAGTACCGACGCGCCCGACGCGCCCTTCCAGCGATAGATCGAGTGCTTGTCGTAGCCGCGGCAGTGGTAGTAGTACTTGACGCCGCCGTTGTTGAGGATCTCAGGCACGTTGCACGAGTGGCCGAATGTGTCGGGTTCGTAGCAGAGTTGCAATTTGTCCTCGGACAAGCCGAAGAGCTGATTCATGTAACGTTTGGTGTAGAGGATGTGGCGCGAGAGGGCTTCGCCCGACGCGATGTTCTTGTCGCCCTCGACCCACATCGACGCGGACACTTCCCAGCGACCCTCGTCGATGCGCTGCTTGATGCGCTGTAGCATAGCGGGGTCGTACTGCTCGACGATGCGATACGTCGACGACTGGCTCTGCGCGTGGGTGAAGTCGGGCAGTTCGTCCATCAGCTTGAGGATGGTGCGGAAGGTCTCGAGCGTGATCTCGACCGTCTCGTTGTACGCCCACATCCAGTTCATGTCGATGTGCGCGTGACCGATGGGCATCACGCGGTACGACTTGGCCGCATCCTTCATTCCAGGCACACCCGACAGCGCGGATTCCGTGGCTTCGCAGTCGAGTTTGGTGATCGCGCCGTTCTCTTTGGCTTTCGCCAATAGGTCGGCGGCGGCTTTGGCCAGACCGTCGACGAGTTCGGTGCGCTTCTTGGCGATCTCGGACAAGTAGACGAGCTCGGCATAGATGCGTTCGCCGTAGTAGCCCTTGGCATACGGTGCAAGTTTGCGTAGTGTTGCGTTCAGCATGATACTAACGCTCCTATTCATTGATAAGTTCCATATATACGGTACGTTGCATCAATGGGATTAATGCAAGAACCAACGTACGCCCGTGAACCACATGCGCATACCGAGCAGGTTGGCCTTGTCGATGACGTCGTCGTCGCGGATGCTGCCGCCCGGCTGTAATACGTAAGTTACGCCGCTCTTGGCCGCGCGCACGATGTTGTCGCCGAACGGGAAGAACGCATCGGATGAGATGGACAGTCCCTTGAAACCGCGCCGGAACGTACGCAACTCGTCGTAGGTCGGCAATGCGGGCTTTTGTGTGAAGTAGTCGTCCCACTTATGCTCGTCATACTCGTCGCGGTAGTTGATCAGCGTGTCGATCAGCGTGTCGCGGAACGGGCGCTTGACCTCTTTCTTCCACGGCAGATTGAGCAGCGCGGGATGGCGGCGACTCAGATAGGTATCGGCCTTGCCGCACGCGAGGCGCGTACAGTGGATGCGCGACTGCTGTCCCGCGCCGACGCCGACGGCTTGCCCCTCGTACGCGAGTGCGACGGAGTTGGACTGCGTGTAGCGCAGCACGACCGTCGCGAGCAGCATGTCGCGTACGGCGGCTTCGTCCGCGTCGGTCAAAGTCGTCACGCACGTGCGCAACAGGTCGCGGCTGACGACGCCCGCGCTGCGGCTCTGTTCGAGCACGATGCAGTAGAGGTCGGTGCGCTGGATTTCAGTCGGTTCGTAC
>CAYPOE010000080.1:0-9746 GCA_964412285.1 uncultured Eubacteriales bacterium
AAAGAGGTCGACAAGATCGCCCACAAAAAAGAATCCGAGATCATGGAAGTGTAACGGCTTCCAGCTAACTTTGCATGAATATCAAGCATATCGGCATCATCATGGACGGCAACGGGCGGTGGGCGCGCAGACGCGGCCTACCGCGTACCGCCGGACATCACGCGGGTACGACGGCGCTGCGGCGCATCGTGCGATACTGCGGTAGCATGGGTCTCACCTCGCTGACCGTCTACGCGTTCTCGACAGAGAACGTCAAACGCGAAGTGAATGAGGTCAACGAACTGATGGGCATGGTACGGCGGTTTGTCGACAACATCGAGCGTGAGCTCGGCGACGACAACATCGTATTGCGCGTCATCGGCGAACGCGACAGGTTGTCCCCAGACCTGCTCAGGGCGATCGAGCGGGCGGAGCATTATACGTCGCGCAATGACGGACTCAACTTCAACATCGCACTGTTCTACGGCGGACAAGCTGAGATCGTATCGATCGTCAACGGATTGGTACGAGACGGTCTGCCCGTGACCATCGACAACATTGACGCGCGGATCTATACGTCGCCCGGGCCGCCTGTCGACCTCATCATACGCACGGGCGGCGAGATGCGACTGTCGAACTTTTTACTCTGGCAATCGGCGTACGCCGAGCTGTACTTCACCGACTGCCTGTGGCCCGATTTCGGCGTACCCGAGCTTGAAAAGGCATTGGCCGCTTATCACGCGCGCGACCGGCGATTCGGCGCGGCGCAGTGAGCGGCCGCAGGTATACTTATGCGTGACAGAATCATATCAGGAATCATCGGTGGCGCACTACTCGTCGTGCTGCTGTTCAGCGATACCATCATCGTCAACATCGCGGTGTCGGCATTGGGATTTGCCATGCTGCTCGAGGTGTTTAATGCGCTCAAACTCAACAAGAGCTGGGAGCTTATCATACTCAGTCTCGCCGCGTCGTTTGGATTCACGTATGCGCTTAGTATCGACACGCTGATCTTCTTCGTGTCGATATTCGTATATCTTGTGCTATTGTTCGGGGTATACATGTTTCGCGGCGACATCACGCTGCGCGATATATCCGTGATGTTCTACATCACATTCTTCATCTGCATGAGCCTGTCCTGTATCGTGTTCATACGTAAGATGGATCATGGCGAGCTGTACATCTGGCTCATCTTCATCTCGGCATTCGTCAGTGACATGGCTGGATACTTCGTAGGCTCTGCAATCGGCAAACACCATCCGTTTCCAACGCTATCGCCCAAAAAGTCGGCCGAGGGGTATGTCGCTGGCATTGCGACCGTCATCTTGATCTACGCGGGATACGGTATGCTGTTGCAGTACCTGTTCGGCTATACTGTATCGTATACGCATCTGCTATTCATCGGGGCCATCACAGCCATGATGGGGCAGTTTGGTGACCTCGCCGCATCGTGCATCAAACGCGAATACCGCATCAAGGACTACGGCGGCATCCTGCCCGGCCACGGCGGACTCATGGATCGATTCGACAGCGTACTCTTTGTCGCGCCCGCACTATACCTGCTGCTGCGCATCATTCCCATCATATGACATACAACATCATAGGTTCAACGGGCAGCATCGGACGACAGGCACTCGACGTGATCGCACAGACGGGCGGACGTGCCCGCGCTTTGGCTGCACACGGCAACGCGGTATTATTAGAACAGCAAGCGCGTATATATAAACCGCAATGCGTCGCACTCTACGACGAACGGGTCGCCGACGATCTGCGCGTACGCTTGGCCGATACCGATACCAACGTGTACGGCGGTCGCGACGCGATTGAAACAATCTGCTGCAGCGACGCCGACATGCTACTCAACGCCGCGTGCGGAGTTAACGCGATACGACCGACCCTACGCGCCATCGAGAACGGCGTCGCGGTTGCGCTCGCCAACAAAGAGTCGCTCGTCTGCGCAGGACACATCGTGATGGACGCAGTACGCCGTCACAACGCGACGTTGCTGCCGGTCGACAGCGAACACAGCGCACTCTGGCAGTGTATGCAGGGGCATAATCATGCAGAGATCGACAGTGTGACGCTCACTGCGACGGGCGGCGCGCTGTACGGCGTGCCGCTGTGTGAGCGCGAACATATGTCGCCCGAGCGCGTACTCGCGCATCCGACGTGGCTGATGGGGCCGGGCATCACGGTCGACTGTGCGACCATGGTCAACAAGGGGTACGAGGTCATCGAGGCGCACATGCTGTTCGACCTACCGTACGACAAGATTCACGTACTGATCCATCGACAGTCCATCGTACACGCCTTCGTGCATCTGATCGATGGCGCGACGATTGCACACATGGGCGTACCTGACATGCGACTGCCCATCGCGTACGCACTCTGCCATCCGCGGCGCGAACCCGTGATTGAACGTCTCAACCTCGCCCGCACAGGTACGCTGACCTTCGCCGACGTGGATGACAACGACTACCCGCTCTACGCACTCACGTTGGAGGCAGGGCGACAGGGCGGACTCTTGCCTGCCGTACTCTGTGCGGCCAACACGGCGGCTGTACGGGCATACCTCGACAACCGCATCGGGTTCGGCGACATTCGACGCATCGTCGAACGCGTATTATCCGATACACACAATATACACACGCCTACGCTCGACGAGATACTCGACGCCATCCAAGTCACCACCGCTACAGTGAGCGCGGGATCGCCCGCGCATCGTGAGCACAATCCGTGCCGTTGATATTATGTCTATCATCCTCTCTCTGATCATCTTCTGTCTGCTCATCACAGTGCATGAGCTTGGCCACTACGTCGCGGCGCGCAAATGCGGCGTCGGCGTCAAGGAGTTCGCCATCGGCATGGGCCCCGCGATCTTCAAGCGTGAGCGCAATGGCATCATCTACTCACTGCGCATCATACCCATGGGCGGCTACTGCCTCATGGAGGGCGAGGACGCCGAGAGCGATAAGTCCGACGCATTCGGCAACCGTCCGATCTGGGCGCGGTTTATCGTATTGGTCAGCGGCGCACTGATGAACATTCTGATGTGCTTTGTCATCTTCGCCGTGATCATGTGCTTCACCGATACCATCCACTTGCCCGTCGTCGACGCGCTCGTACCCGACGCCCCGGCACAGGTTGCCGGTATCCAACCGGGCGATACCATCACACACATCGGTAAAACACGCATCAACATCCAAAAGGACGCGATACTCGCACTTGCGCAGAACCGCGACAAACCCACGACAGTCACGGTCAAACGCGGCGATGAACGACTCACGTTCGACGTCACGCCGATGCTACGCGGCAATACGTATATCATCGGATATAGCATCGTACCCATCGCGCCCACGTTGACGCAGCGCGCGCAGGAAGTGTTCTACGAAACGGTATTGACAGGAAAGATCATTTTGATCTCGCTATCCAACATGGTGACGGGCAATGTATCGCTCAACGACATGCGCGGCCCCGTCGGCATCATCGAGGAGGTCGGTGCGGCTGCCAAGAGCAGCGTACTCGACGTACTTTACTTGACCGCGCTGATCACGATCAACCTCGGCATCTTTAACCTGCTGCCATTGCCCGCACTCGACGGCGGACGCATCTTGTTCCTGCTCATCGAACTTGTACGACGCAAAAAAGTATCGGCCAAGGTTGAGGGTACCGTACACATGATCGGCTTCGCGTTGCTCATTGTACTACTCATCGTCGTCACGTCCAACGACCTGCGGCGCATCATCATGGGATTCTTCACCTAATCTTGAGATCATAGAGCATTAGACTATTTAGAATATTATGTATACACGCACACAGACCACACCTGTCCGCATCGGCAACCTTACGATGGGCGGCAGCAATAACGTCATTGTACAGTCCATGACCAACGCCGATCCGTCGGACGGCGTCGCCGTCGTCGAACAGGCACTCGCACTACAGGCCGTAGGTTGCGAACTCGTGCGCATCGCCGTACCCAACGTCAAGGCCGCGACGACGGTCACGCGTTGCCGCGACGCGTGCGACATACCCATCGTCGCCGACGTCCACTACAACTACGACATCGCGGTAGCCGCGCTCCACGCGGGCGCACATAAGGTCCGTATTAACCCGGGAAATATGCGGGATTCGACAGGAAACGGATTGCAGACGCTCGCGCGTGTCGCGAACGAGTGCGGCGCGGCATTGCGCATCGGCGTCAACATCGGCTCGCTGCATCCTGGAATGGAACGGCAGTACGGTCGAAACGCCGACGCCATGGTATACAGCGCCATGCATTACGTGGACGAGCTGCACAGCTACGGCTTTGGCAACATCGTACTCAGCCTCAAAGCGACCGACGTCGTCGAGACCGTCGCCGCCTATCGCAAGATGGCGACGCTCACGCAGCATCCGCTGCACATCGGCGTCACCCACGCAGGTACGGCGTATGGCGGTTTGGTGCGTTCGGCGATGGGGATCGGTGCGTTGTTGCTCGATGGCATCGGCGACACGATCCGCGTATCGCTATCCGCGCCGCCGACCGACGAGGTTCGCGCGGGTTACACCATGCTCGATGCGGCGGGTATACGACACTCGTTCAACGTCATCGCGTGTCCGACTTGCGGACGGTGTGGCGGGGACGTATCGGCGATTGCAACGCTGATCGAAGACAAGCTGTCTGACATACGCACGCCGCTGACGGTGGCCGTGATGGGTTGCGCAGTCAATGGCCCCGGTGAGGCGCGCCATGCCGACGTCGGCGTCGCGTTCCATCCCAACGGCAAGGCCGCACTGTTCGCGCACGGCGAACGTCTGCGCGACATCGAGGGCGACGTCACGACGGCGTTGTTGGACGAAATCCGCCGTCTACAACTCCAGATTCAGCCATAGGGCGTAGGTGATACGTATGACGATTTCAGAGATTTTCGCCATATCCGGCGACCGTATACATAGTACGCCCATAGAATCGCTGCACATCAGCCGTGCCACGCGCGAGGCTGTGCTTACACTGCCAAGCGGTTCATATAACGGCGCGTTGCTCGACCTCGAGCGGCAGATCTGCATCAAGTACAACCTGTCGCGCTGCACGATCAAAGTCAGCGGCGAGGAAAATGGCGGCACTGCCGCTGTCGTGGGTGCCGCGAGTGTCGCGTCTACTTCCAATGGTCGACCTGCCAAGACGCGACCTACCAACGCCAGCATCCTACACGGCAAGCCCATCAAGGCGCAGCCTACGCATATCATCGACGTCACGTCGGAGTCGGGCAAAGTGGCGATCAAGGGCGATTGTTTTGCGGCTACCTCGCGCGAGACGCGCGGCGGCTACATCTTCCGCTTTGATATGACGGATTACACGAGTTCGATCACGTGTAAACTCACGGGTTTGGATAAGAATACCTGTGCGAAACTCGAGGAAGCGGTGAAAGCGGGTGGCTGCTACACAGTCAACGGCATGGCGGGCGAGGACAAGTTCTCGGGCGACGTGACGCTGACTGTCTACGACATCAGCGTCGCCGAACGCGAGGAGCGCACGGATACCGCCGAAGAGAAGCGCGTCGAGCTGCATCTGCATACGCAGATGTCATCGATGGACGGACTCACGCCGGTCAAGGCTGCGGTCAAACGCGCGGCGGCGTGGGGTCATGACGCAATTGCGATCACCGACCACGGCGTGGTGCAGTCGTTCCCCGACGCGATGGACGCGATCCCCAAGGACAGCGACTTCAAGGTCATCTACGGTATGGAGGGCTACCTCGTCAACAAGCCCATGCCTCCCGTCGTCAATCCCACTGATGGCGCGATCAATGACAACATCGTTATCTTCGACATCGAGACAACCGGACTCAAGTACGACGCAGACAGCATCATCGAATTCGGCGCGGTGCGCATCGTGAACGGCGAGATCGCCGATACGTTCCAACAACTCATCAACCCCGGATTCTCACTGCCAGCCAACATCGTCGAACTCACGCACATCCGCGACATGGATCTGCAAGGTATGCCCGACATCGCGACGGTATTGCCGCAATTTCTCGAGTTCGTCGGCGACAGCGCAGTCGTCGCGCACAACGCGCCGTTCGACACGGGATTCGTCGCGGCTTGGGCGAACAAACTCGGGATCGACGGACTGCGCGGCCCCATCATCGACACCGTACGGCTCTCGCGTTCGCTGCTGCCCAACTTGCAGCGGCACTCGCTCGCGGCGGTTACGTCGCACCTCAAGATCAAGAACTCACAGCACCACCGCGCACTCGCCGACGCCGAGGCTACGGCGCGCGTCTACCTGCACTGTGTGGGGCTGTTGCGCGACAAGGGTGCGCGTACACTCGAGGACGTCAACAAGCTCTGCGACAACGGCGACAGCAACCGCGAGATGCTCTACCACATCATCTTGCTCGCAAAGAACCAGACGGGTCTGCGCAACCTCTACGAGTTGGTATCCGAGTCGCACATCCATCACTACTACCGCAAGCCGCGTATCCCGAAAGAATTGCTCGAACGCAAGCGCGAGGGACTCATCATCGGCAGCGCGTGCGAGAGCGGCGAGCTATATACCGCGATATTGCGTGGCGAACCCGCCGAAAAGGTCGAGAAAATCGCGAAGTTCTACGACTACCTCGAGATCCAACCACTCGGCAACAACCGCTTCCTGCTCGCCAACGGCACGCTGCCCAATGAGGACGCGTTGATCAAGATCAACCGCGACATCTACGAATGGGGCAAGAAACTCGGCAAGCCCGTCGTCGCGACCTGCGACGTACACTTCCTCGACGAACGCGACGGCATCTACCGCAAGGCGCTGATGAAGGGACAGGGCTTCGCCGATGCGGACAATCAGCCGGGTCTGTTCCTGCGTACGACCGACGAGATGCTCGCGGAGTTCGCCCATATGGGCGAGGACGTGGCGCGCGAAGTCGTCATCACGAATACACGACTCGTTGCGGATATGATCGAAAAGTTGCGCCCGATTCCCAAGGGGACGTATCCGCCCGTGATCGACAACGCCGTCGATGAAGTCAAGCGATTGACGTACGAGAAGGCCGCCGAACTCTACGGCGATCCGTTGCCCGACATCGTATCGGCGCGCATCGAGAAAGAGTTGCTGCCCATCGTCAAGTACGGTTTCTGCACGATGTATTACCTCGGACACAAGCTCGTCACGCGCTCCAACGCGGACGGCTATGTCGTCGGCAGCCGCGGCAGCGTCGGTTCGTCGCTCGTCGCGCATCTCTGCGGCATCACCGAGGTCAACGCGCTCGAGCCGCACTACCAGTGCCCGTCGTGCAAGTACAGCGAGTTCCCGTACGTCGACGGCGTACCCGAAGGCGTAGAGCCTGCGGGCTGCGGCATCGACTTGCCCGACAAGGCTTGTCCCAACTGTGCGACGCAACTCAAAAAAGACGGCCACAATATCCCATTCGAGACCTTCCTCGGTTTCGATGGCGACAAAGAGCCTGATATCGATCTCAACTTCGGCGGCGAATATCAGGCGCGTGCGCACAAGTACGCCGAAAGTCTGCTCGGAGAGAAGAACGTCTACCGCAGCGGTACGATCAGTACGCTCGCGTCCAAGACCGCGTACGGCTTCGTCAAAAAGTACGCCGACGAGACCAAGGCGAACTGGACGAATACCGAACTCAACCGCATCGTACAGGGTTGTATCGGCGTCAAACGTACGACGGGGCAGCATCCGGGCGGCCTCGTCATCGTACCCAAGGGGCGCGATATACACGAGTTCTGCCCAATCCAGCATCCGGCCGACGACAGCGGCAAGGGCGTCACGACGACGCACTTTGACTTCAACGCGATGCACGGTACGCTGCTCAAACTCGACATACTCGGTCATGATGATCCTTCTATGATCCGCATGTTACAGGATCTGACCGAACCGCTCGGCGCACCGCTGCCGACGCAGATCCCGCTCGACGATCAAAAGGTCATGTCGCTGTTCACGTCGACCGAGGCACTCGGCGTCACGCCCGCCGACATCGGCTCCAACGTCGGCACGTACGGCGTACCTGAGTTCGGCACCAAGTTCGTGCGCGGCATGGTCGAGGACGCACAGCCTATGACGTTCGCCGAACTCGTCTACATCTCAGGGCTATCGCACGGTACCGACGTATGGCTCGGCAACGCGCAGGATCTCATCACCCAAGGCACGGCGACGCTCAAGAACGTCATCTCGTCGCGCGACGATATTATGACGTACCTCGTGCGCAAGGGCGTTCCCAACTTCGAGGCATTCACGATTATGGAGTCCGTGCGCAAGGGCAAGGGACTCAAACCCGAGTGGGAAGACCTCATGAAGCAGTACAAAGTACCGTCGTGGTATATCAGTTCGTGCAAGAGTATCAAGTACCTGTTCCCCAAGGCGCACGCCGTCGCGTACGTGACCATGGCATACCGCATTGCGTATTATAAAGTCTATTATCCCAAGCAGTTCTATATGGCGTACTATTCGATCCGCGCCGACGAGTTCGATGCGGAGGTCATGTGTCGCGGGTTTGAAGTCGCCAAGCGCAAGCATGAGGAGATCGAGGCACTCGGCAACGATGCGAATCCGAAAGATAAGAACCAACTGCCCATCCTCGAGATCGTCTGCGAGATGTACAAGCGCGGCATCAACTTTGCACCCATCGACGTCTATCAATCCGACGCGACGCGCTTCCTCGACGCCGAGGAGGGCATCCGGCCGCCACTATCCTCACTCGCGGGCTGCGGCGCATCGGCCGCACAGTCCATCGTCAACGCGCGTGCCGATGGCACATTCGGTTCCATCGACGAATTGCAATCTCGTGCAAAAGTCAGCAAAACCGTCATCGAAGCGTTGGAGAAACACGGCTGCCTGCGCGGTATGCCGCGCAGCAACCAGTTGAGCCTGTTCGATATGGGGTTATAATCTATGAACACAGAGAATCTGCATGAGTTCTATAGCAACGAGAACGAAGACGGACGACTGCTGTCCAAGCACGGACAAATCGAGTTCCGCACGACGATGCGCTATATCGAACGGTATTTGCAGGGCGGTATGCGTATCCTCGAGATCGGCGCGGCGACGGGGCGGTATGCGCATACGCTCGCGCGCATGGGTTACGAAGTAGACGCAGTCGAACTCGTGCAGCACAACATCGATGTCTTCAACGCGAATACCCAAGACGGCGAACGCATCACGGTCACACAAGGCGACGCGCGCGATCTGTCGTTCATACCCGACGATACCTACGACATGACGCTGCTGCTCGGGCCTATGTATCACTTGTTTGGCGATACCGATAAACATGCCGCGTTGTCCGAAGCGTTGCGCGTGACCAAACCGAACGGCTTGGTCTACGTGGCCTACTGCATCATCGACATCAGCATGATTTCGATAGCGTTCGGCAGAGGGCAATACCAGTCGCTTATCGATACGGGACTGTTGGATACGCGCGACTATTCCGTACCACAACCGTGCGACTCGATGTTCAATCTGTGCCGTCTATTCGACATCAACGCACTCATGTCGCGCTATCGCACCGAGCGGTTGCATTACGTCGCGACGGACGGCATGACAGAGTTCATCAAAGAAGCTGTCGACGGCATGGACGACGAGATGTATGAACATTATGTAGATTATCACTTCGCGATATGTGAACGCCCCGACTGCGTAGGTGTTACGAACCATTCGCTCGATATTCATCGAAAGCTATAACATGTTACACATCACCGAGGCCATCATCGTGGAGGGACGATACGACGCGGCGCGGCTGTCGAGCATCACCGACGCGGTGATCATCACGACCGACGGC
>CAYPOE010000081.1:0-9694 GCA_964412285.1 uncultured Eubacteriales bacterium
CCATCGCGTTTTGGTGAGTGCCGCCCCAAGATGCCCATTCTTGATAGAACTCGCACGGAAAATCGTTGCACTCCCCACAATGATTTATCTGCCGATCATTGCAACATATACGGAAGTCAATTTTATTGCAGCCACACTTAAAAAAGCAATCGTCCGTGCTATCCCAACAACCTTTGCATAACGGAGCTTTTTTGATTACCGCCGAAGCTCCCTCGCTTTCTCCGATCCATCCACTACCTCTATACCATTCGACCAAAAGTTCTGCTGCGTTCAAATCTTGTTCCATTGTGACTTTGTACGAGGCACACTCGGCACAGTTGATTCCACACGCTGCCATCCTCATATCAGCCATAATTTGCCTCCTTGCGTTGGAGATCTCGCCCTACGCCGCCGCACAGGCATAACGCCTGTTTCTTTATAGACTCCTACCTGAATGTTTCTTTTCGATAAAACTTTCCGTACCAAAGTATACAAAGAACAACCAAGAAAGAAACGACTTGCGCTATGGTGATGCGCACCACTTGCAATTCATCTACGCCTGATGCCGTAGATATATGGAGCGTATTGATGATTGTATTATTCAAGAAATGGTCAGCCATCGGCAACCATAAAGAACCTGAAATTTTCGTCAATAGGCAGAACTTCGCGCCCGTGATACCTGTTGCAAACACAAGCATCAGCATCATCATGAGCGTTCCATTCAGGCTTCTTTCTCCGTCTAATAGACTGCGCAACGGCGCGGCAATATGCCAAAGCCCAAAGAGTACAGACGAAATCACGACAGAGAGTAGAAAAGAAATTTCTTTTCCGCGAGCTTCAAAAACAGTCCTCGAAAGATACCCTCTTCCATCACGACATTGATGACGTTGCCAATCACGCAAATGACAAAAAACAGAATGCCAGTCTGATTCCCAAGGGTGCCGTTGATCGAATAGCTTGAAACAAAAAATTGCAGGGACGGCGTGTTGCCTGCCGTAAACTGTATGAAAAATTCTACGCCATAGGCTACGATATAGACCGAGGCTCCGAGAAGCAATCCGTACAGCGTATTCTTCAAGATGCGCTTCGTTCCAAATCCAATTTCACGCGGACGAATAGAAAAGTATTTCAACGCTATGAATAGAATCCCTATTCCAATGAGCTTGTGTATAAACGCCTCGCCCAAAAAACTTTGGTCTGTTCTGATGACCATGTACTCAATGCCACGAAATAGAAAGCAGATCAAATAGATCAGTACTATGCTTACAAGCGCGTGCTGGATTTGTTCTTTTTTCATCCGTTATCTCCTGTATATGTCTTTCAATACAAACGCCCGACACATACGTGCCGGGCGCAATAGCCTCATGCAAAGTTCTCGAGCGCGCCGCAAATCTCACCCAGCACCGTCGGATCGCAGATCGCCGCCGTACCCACTTGTACGCAAGAAGCGCCCGCGTACTGCATCTCGCGTACGTCATCCGCGCTGCTAACGCCGCCACATCCGATGATGGGTACGTCAACGGTATTCGCCGCGATGTACACGCACCGCAGCGCGATGGGCAGGATCGCCTGCCCCGACAGCCCGCCCATCACGTTGCCCAAGAGCGGCTTGCCCGTGCGACGGTCGAACCGCATCGCGGGTACTGTGTTGATCAGCGTCAACGCGTCGGCGCCCGCCGCTACGGCGGCTCTGCACAGCTCGTCGATGCGGAACAGGTCGGGCGCCAGCTTCGCAATCACAGGTACGTCGGCCACAGCCTTGACCCCGCGGATCACCTCGGTCATCACGTCGAGGTCGGCGCACATCGTCGCGTTGTTCGCCGCGACGTTCGGACACGACAGATTCACTTCGAGCATATCGTACACGCCCGTCGCAACCAGTCGCCGTGCGACGACCGCGTACTCCTCAGGCGACTCGCCCGCGATGTTGCCGACGACGGCGCAGGGTACGCCGCGCAGCCAGTCCGTATAATGCTCGACCACGTAGTCGATGCCGGGATTCTGGAGTCCGACGCTGTTGAGGATCCCCGCCGTACACTCGGCGATGCGCGGCGGCTTGTTCCCCGCGCGGGACGTAAGCGTCACCGACTTGACAATGAGTGCGCCGATGGATGCGAGCGGCGTGTACGCGTTCAGCTCTGCGCCGTACGCGACGGTACCCGACGCGGTCATGATGGGATTGCGCAGGGGTACTCCACAGAAATTCATGCTCATGCGTGGCCTCCCAGTATGCGCCGCGCGTCGAACACGGGGCCGTTGTCGCAGATCGTCATCCACGTATCGTCAATGGCGCAGACGCACGTCGCGCACATGCCGACGCCGCAGCCCATGCGCTGCTCGAGCGATACTTCGCACGGTACGTTATGTTCGTTCGCCCACTTCGCGACGGCGAGCAGCATCGGTTCGGGTCCACACGCGAAGATGCGCCCCACGCCGATGCTGGTCAGCATCTCCAATCCGTCCACGACGGTACCTTGTATTCCTGCGCTGCCGTCGTCCGTGGTGACGATGGTGCTGCACACTTGGATCAATTCGTCGACAAGCGCCACCTGTTGCGCCGAACGGAATCCGAGTACGGCAGAGCGACTGCCACCCAATCGTTTGGCGAGGTGCAGCAGTGGGAACACGCCGATGCCGCCGCCGACCACGACCGTGTGACGCGAAGCGACTTTATCGGAAAAGGGCAGGTGTACGTTAAAGCCGTTGCCGAGCGGCAACAATATGTCGAGCGTATCGCCGACGGCGCGGTCGGCGAGCCACTGCCCGCCCGCGCCGATCGGCAACAGGATAAACCGCAAGCCTTCGCCGTCGTAGTCGCAGATGCTGTACGGGCGGCGCAGCGTCTGTCCGCACGCGACGTGGAGGAACTGTCCCGGCGTAATATCCAACCCGGGTGCGCGTACCGTGACGTCGACGAGTTCGCCGATGCGCACGATACGCGTAATCTCACAATACATTTTCATATGGTTATATCGTAGGGGCGGGGTCTCCCCGCCCGCAAGATTCGCCGTGATCCACAGGCGGGGAGACCCCGCCCCTACGGCGTTATTTATAATTCCGCGATGTTGACGACGTCGCAACCTGCGCCGCTGCGCCTACGTACGAGGGTGTCGAGTACGGCGTTGGCCGTGTCAATCGACGTCAGACACGGGATCGAGAGTTCGACAGCCGCGCGGCGGATGTTGAAGCCGTCACGCTCCTGCGCGCGACCCTTGGTCGCCGTGTTGATGACCAGCTCAAATGTGCCGCCCTTGATCGCGTCAAGGATGTCGGGCGAACCCTCGCCGATCTTGCAGACCGTTTTCGCTTTAATGCCATTTTGACGCAGATACTGAGCCGTGCCCGCCGTGCCGTATAGATCATACCCTAACTCCGTCAAGCGTCGCGCAACCTCCAACGCTTCGGCTTTATCACTGTCTTTGACTGTAATTAATACGTTGGCCTCGTCGGTCGGCAGACGCATACCGCTGGCCATGAGTCCTTTGTATAATGCTTCGCTGAAGTCGGGCGAGATACCGAGTACTTCGCCCGTGGACTTCATCTCCGGCCCGAGGGAGATGTCCACGTCGTGCAGCTTCTCGAACGAGAATACCGGCACTTTGACCGCCACCGTGTCCACTTCTTTATACAAGCCCGTACCGTAACCCATGTCGACGAGCTTCTCGCCCATGACCGCGCGCATCGCGAGTTCGAGCATGGGGATGCCCGTCACTTTGCTGATATACGGCACGGTGCGCGACGAGCGCGGGTTGACCTCGATGACGTAGACGCAGTCGTCGTAGAGGACGAATTGGATGTTGACGAGTCCGACCACGCCGAGTGCGCGCGACAACTTGCGCGTGTAGTCGACGATCACGTCATAGAACGGTTTGGGCAGCTTCTGCGGCGGATAGACCGAGATGCTGTCGCCCGAGTGTACGCCCGCGCGCTCGAGATGCTCCATAATGCCCGGGATCAGGAAGTCCTCGCCGTCGCAAATTGCGTCGACCTCGATCTCCTTACCGAGCAGGTACTTGTCGATCAGGATGGGATGCTCCTGCACGGTACGGTTGATGATGTCCATGTACTCGACGATGTCGTAGTCGTTCCATGCGATTTCCATACCCTGCCCGCCTAAGACGTACGACGGACGCACGAGTACGGGATAGCCGAGCGCCTTCGCCGCTTCGAGCGCCTCTTCGCGCGTGTAGACCGTGCGACCTGCGGGACGCGGGATCTGCAACTGATTCAGGATCGCGTCGAACTTGGAGCGATCCTCGGCCGCGTCGATGCCCGACAGCGGCGTGCCCCAGATGGGTACGCCCATGTTGTGGATCGTGCGCGACAGCTTGATTGCGGTCTGGCCGCCGAACTGCACAATCGCGCCCACGGGATTTTCCGCGCGGATGATGTCTTCAACGTCCTCGGGTGTGAGCGGCTCGAAGTAAAGCCTATCGGCCGTGTCAAAGTCAGTGGAGACCGTTTCGGGGTTGCAGTTGGCGATGATGGTCTCGTAGCCCGCGTTTTTGAGCGCCCAGACGCTGTGTACGCTGCAATAGTCGAACTCGATGCCCTGTCCGATGCGGATCGGGCCTGAACCGATGACGAGTACGCGCTTCTTATCCGAATCGCGGCGGTCGCTGACCGCGTCGCGCGTGCCGTAGTAGTACTGCGTGACGGTGTCGAACTCGGCCGCACAGGTGTCGACGAGCTTATATGCGGATGGACGCACAACGTTCTCGAGCTTGACGCCCGAGAGGCGTTCGATGACTTTGTCGGGGAACTCCATCTCCTTGGCCTCGAGATAGATCTTCTCGAGTGCCTCGGGCGTATTCGCCGACGCAATGGCGCGCTCCATCTCGATGATGCGCTCGATCTTACCCAAGAAGAACGGCGTAATCGCGGTCTTTTGGTAAATCATGCCGATCGAGAATCCGCGGCGGATGGCCTCGGCGACGGCGAACATGCGGTTGTCGTCGACGACGGCGAGCAGTCCGAGGATGTCCTCAGTCGGCAGGTTCGCAAACTGCGGCAGCTGCATACAGTCGATGCCCTGTTCGAGTGAGCGCACGGCCTTCATGAATGCGCCTTCGATCGTCGTTGCAATCGACATGACCTCGCCCGTCGCCTTCATCTGCGTACCCAACGAACGCTCGGCGTGTACGAACTTGTCGAACGGCCAACGCGGGTATTTGAGTACAACATAGTCGATCGCGGGTTCAAACGATGCGTAGGTCGTACCTGTGACGTTGTTGCGGATCTCGTCGAGGGTATAGCCAATTGCAATCTTGGTCGCGACTTTGGCAATCGGGAAGCCCGTCGCCTTGGACGCAAGCGCCGACGAACGCGACAGGCGCGGGTTGACCTCGATCAAAGCGTACTCCTCTTTGGTCGGATGCACGGCATATTGGATGTTGCAGCCGCCCTCGACGCCGAGCGCCGTGATGATCGACGCGTTGGCCTTCTTGAGGATCGCATTCATGCGATTGGACAGCGTCTGCGCGGGTGCAACGACGACGCTGTCGCCCGTGTGTACGCCGACCGCGTCGACGTTCTCCATCGAACAGACCGTGATGACGTTGCCCGCGCCGTCGCGCATGACCTCGAACTCGATCTCTTTGTAGCCGCTGATGCACGCCTCGATCAGCACTTGGTGTACGCGCGACAGGCGCAGACCGTTGCCCGCAATGCGGCGCAGATCGTCGTCGTTGTACGCGATGCCGCCGCCCGTGCCGCCCAGCGTGTACGCGGGACGTACGACGACAGGGTAGCCGATCTCGGCGGCGAACGCCGCCGCGTCGGAGTAGCTGTCTACGACCTTGCTCGCGACGCAAGGCTCGCCGATCTCCGCCATCTTATCCTTGAACGACTGTCGATCCTCGGCGTCGCGGATCGTCTGGATGCCTGTGCCGAGCAGCTTGATGCCGTACTTCTCGAGGATCCCGCGCTCGTAGAGTTCGGTTGCGAGGTTGAGTCCGACCTGCCCGCCGAGTGTCGGCAGCAATGCGTCGGGACGCTCCTTCGCGATGACCTTCTCCGCGAACTCGATGTTGAGCGGCTCAATGTAGACCGCGTCGGCGATGGCCTTGTCCGTCATAATCGTGGCGGGGTTGGAGTTGATGAGTACGACTTCCAGCCCCTCCTCCTTGAGCGCGCGGCACGCCTGCGTACCCGCGTAGTCGAACTCGGCGGCTTGCCCGATGATGATGGGGCCCGATCCGATCACGAGTACGCGCTTGATGTCTGCCCTCTTGGATTGCACTGTCTCTGTCATTTATTATCCTTCCTGTAAGATTCCGTAGGGGCGGGGTTTCCCCGCCCGTGGATTATAATGTTATCGGACGCGGGCGGCGAAACGCCGCCCCTACGATTAATGTGATAGGGCGGAAATAAATTCCTGCCATACATACAATTGTCCTGCGCGCAACATGTCGGGCGTATACTGCCAGCTCGTCGCGACGTCGTTGTAGCGCACGGCCTCGATCGTGTTGTCGTTGTGATTGACCGCGATGACCTTGCAGTGCTGCTCGACCTTGTCGGCATTGAACACGTAGCCGTGGTTCTGCGTCGTGATGTAGGTCTTGTTGCGCAACGGCACACGCACGGGATAGTTGCCACCGCGATGGCCGCTCTTTTGCTTGAGCGACCCGATGTCCGCCGCCAAACCCAACGCGTTGTGTCCGCACTCGAACCCGATCACGGGCTTGCCGCTGCCGAGCAGCTTCTTGAGTCCGTCGATCAAACTCTGCGGCGCCAGATCCGGCGTAACCAGTCCGCCCGCGACGATGAAGCCGCTGTACTTCGCGATAAACGCATCGTCAATCGCGGCATCATGCGCGTACACGTCGGCGTTGATGCCGAGCGTCGCGAGCGTATCGGCGAATCCCTTGGTGATACCGAGGTCGATGACTGCGACGTTGGAGTCACCGCACAACACCTCGTGCGACGGTTCGCCGACGCTGTACATCGCGTGAGACAGCGCGTCTGGGATCGACGTTTCGATGGTTTCAGGCACGTCAGTTGTGCTGATCTGTGACGCGTCGGTCGTGATGATGCAGAGTCCCTCGCCGAGGCTGTGGATGTGCTGCGTCAGTGTACGCGTGTCGATGCCTTGGATCGCCATGATCCCGTGCTGCTTGCAGTAGTCGGTCAGCGTCGTCTGACCGCCGACGTGCTTGTTCGAGATGACGCGCGCGACGACCGCCGCGCAGTGCAACGGCGACACGACGTCGGCGTCGCTCATGCCGATCTGTCCGATCTCGGGATAGGTAAACAGGATGGCTTTATTGTACATAGCGGGGTCGGTCATGAGCAGGCCGTAGCCGCTCATCGACGTATTCGTGACGATCTCGCACGTGATCGTGCCTTCCGCGCCGACGCTCTCGCCGCGATAGACCGTGCCGTCCTTTAATTGAATCATTGCTGGGGTCATAGTGCCTCCTTGATTTCTTTCGCGATGTGCTGTGCCATGGATGCGGCTGCGGACTGATAATCCCCGCCGAGTTTCTTGTGCGCGTACATCACGCCGCGCGACGCGTTGACGATGAAGCCGTTACCGCTGCTGTCTGCCGCGAGTGCGACGTCGGCGGCGGTGCCGCCCTGCACGCCGTAGCCGGGGATCAGGAACAGTGTGCGCGGCAAGATCGTGCGCAGACGCTTGATGTCGTCGGCATGGGTCGCGCCCACAACGGCGGCCACGCGGCTGTAGCCGCAGCTTTCCACATGGGGCGCGCCCCACGCGTTCACAGCGTCGGCGACGTGGTCGCAGAGCGGTCGACCGTCGCTGGCCGCGATGTGCTGGAGCTCGACTGCGGACGCGTTGCTCGTGCGCACGAGCACGAACACGTCCTTGCCCGTATCCGTAAACGGTTTGATCGCGTCGGTACCCATGTAAGGGTTCAGTGTGATGCCGTCTGCGTGAAATAATGCCGTACCGTTACCGCCGTAGAGCGGCGGCGTGCCGAGGTAGGCGTTGGCGTACTGCACGGCGGTCTCGCTGATGTCGCCGCGCTTGCCGTCGATGAGTACGTACAGCCCCTTCGACTGCGCGTGCGCGACGATGGCGCGCAGCGCCGCGACGCCGTGTTCGCCGTAGGCTTCGTAGTACGACAGCTGCGGCTTGACTGCACACGCGACGTCCGCCGTCGCGTCGATGATGCCGCAGCAATACTCGCGTATGACTGCCGCCGCGCCCTCGATTGTCGTGCAACGGCTGTAGAGTTCCTCGGGCATCAGCGATATGTTGGGATCGAGTCCGACGCAGAGGTGTGACTTGCTTGCGACCGCATGGTAGAGTTTATCCATGGCTCTCCTTTTCTTTTGATAATCCAAATCAATGGTTAAAATCAGAAATGCCTTTGTAGGGGCGCGCATCGCGCGTCCGTAATGATGATTCGCGCCCACGGACGGCCAATGGCCGCCCCTACATTTGATTGTTAATTCGCATTTATAATTAGACCGTATTATATATGATCGTATACGTTGTCGCCGACAATCGTACACGTGATCATGCCGTAGAGCGTCATGCCGTGCAGCGGCGTATGCTTGCCCATACTCGCGAACCGCGATGCATCGACGACGTACGCCGCATCCACGTCGAATAGAACGAGTTCGGCACGTTTGCCGACCTCGACCGTGCCGTGCGGCAGGTTCAAGATCTGCGCCGGAGCCGCCGTCATCTTGTGGATCACGCGTTCGAGCGGCATATGTCCGTCGCGTACGAGATACGTGATCGCGGCGGCGAACGCAGTCTCGAGACCGCTGATGCCGTTGGCGGCCTGCGCGAACGGTACATCTTTATCAGACGCGGCGTGCGGCGCGTGATCCGTCGCGATGCAGTCGATCGTACCGTCGACAAGTCCCGCGATGATCGCAAGTCGATCCTGCTCACTGCGCAGCGGCGGGTTGACTTTAGCACGCGTGTTGTACTCGGCGCAAGCCTCGTCGGTCAGGGAGAAGTAGTGCGGGCAGGTCTCGCAGGTCACGTGGATGCCGCGCGACTTGGCATGGCGGATCAGTTCGACGCTGCCCGCCGTCGAGATGTGCGCGATGTGGACGCGCGTACGCGTGTGCTGTGCGAGCAGGATCTCGCGCGCGACGTGGACTTCTTCGGCAGCGGCGGTGATCCCTGCCAACCCGTACCGCGCCGCGACTGCGCCGTCGTTCATATCGCCTTTGGCGAGGGATGCATCCTCACAGTGTGCGATCACAGGCAGACCCACGCCGTACGCGTACTGCATCGCGCGGCGCATGACGCCCGCATTCTGCACGCCGCGCCCGTCGTCGCTGACCGCGACCGCGCCCGCGTCGCGGAGTGCGCCCATGGGCGCAAGTTCCTCGCCGTTGGAACCCATCGTCAGCGCGGCGATGGGGTACACGCTGCCCTTGGACGCGTCGACGCGCGACAGCACATGCTCAATCACGAGCGGACTGTCCGCGACGGGCGACGTGTTGGGCATGGCGCAGATCGCCGTGTATCCGCCGCGCAACGCGGCGGCCTGCGCGGTCGCGACCGTCTCCTTGTGCGTCTGCCCCGGCGTGCGCACGTGGGTATGGATGTCCACAAACCCTGCCGATGCGTGACAGCCTTTGCCGTCAATGACGCGTTCGCCGCCATTCGGCGACAGTCCCGCGCCAATCTCGGACACGACGCCGTCGGTCACGCGGACGTCGGCCTCACAGACCGCGCCGTATTGGATCAACTTGATGTTTTTTATCAGCATATTCACACCTCGAT
>CAYPOE010000082.1:0-9666 GCA_964412285.1 uncultured Eubacteriales bacterium
TGGGGGTGAAGTTCATCATGAACGATGATCGCAAAAAACAAATTATGGTGATCGACGACAATGTCACCAATTTGAATATTGCTCGAATGGCGCTCGAGGAACACTACAACGTGTTGTTAATCCCATCCGGCGAGAAGGCGCTCAAACTGTTTGAGCGCGTGACGCCCAACCTGATTTTACTCGATGTGGATATGCCCGGCTTAAACGGGTTTGAGGTCATCAAGCAGATCAAGCAATCGTCACTGCCCGTCCGCAACGTGCCGGTGATTTTCGTAACCGCCAAGGACGACAGCAACAGCGAGTATGACGGGCTGAATCTTGGGGCGGTTGACTACATAACCAAGCCGTTTTCCTTCCCGCTGCTGCTCAAACGGGTCGAGCTGCATCTGCAACTCGTCCAGCAGCGCGACGAGCTGCACCGTTACAGCCAAAACCTTGAAAAGATGGTGGAGGAAAAGACGAAAGTAATCTCGGATCTGCAATACTCCATCGTGCATGTATTGTCCGATATGGTCGAGCGGCGCGACGGCTCCACAGGCGGGCATTTGATTCGGACGCAGAATTACCTGCGGGTACTGCTCGACGCGGTGCAGCGGCAGGATCTCTATGCGGATGAGCTGCAAAACGTCGACGTCGATCTGTTCCTACACGCTTCCCAGCTACACGACGTCGGCAAGATGTCGATACCCGACGGCATCCTGTTAAAGCCGGGCAGGTTGACGCCACAGGAATTTGAGATCATGAAGACGCATACGACGCTCGGGGAAAACGCGATCCGCTACGCAATGTCGGGCGTACAAGAGAAGCGGTTTTTGGAGATCGCGGCCTCGTTCGCGGGCGCCCATCATGAGCGATGGGATGGATCGGGTTATCCCCGCGCACTCTGCGCGCGCGACATCCCCATCGCCGGGCGGCTGATGGCCATTGTGGATGTATACGACGCGCTCATCTCGGAGCGCCCATACAAGCGGCCGATGTCCCACGGGGACGCCAAGCGCATCATCCTGCACGATCGCGGCACGCACTTTGATCCACTGCTCATCGACGTATTCGAGCAGGTATCGGACGTCTTCCAAAAGATCGCACTGGCCGACGTAGACCTACCCCATCCTGCATCCGACGGGGGTGACCTCTATTTATGAACGACATTTCAAACGATACTTCTTTGGTGAATGATACGGCTTTGGTGAATGATACGGCTTTGGTGAATGGCGCGGCGAACGACGTCTCTCTCGAGTTCTTCGGAAAGCATCTGCGCGAATTGCTCGCAATCACAAAGATCGGTACATGGGATTGGGAGTTGACGACCGGCCGCGTCGCTTACAGCGCGACATGGGCCGAGATCTTGGGCTACGCGTGGGACGAATTGCCCCAGACCGTCGATACATGGGAACGCATGGTGCTGCCTGAGGATTTGGTGTACGCGAACGAACAGATCGAGCGGCATCTCTCGGGCGAAAGACCCACCTATGAGGCTGAATTCCGTATGATCTGCAAGGACGGCACGGTGATCTGGGCGCAGGACAAGGGCAGGGTCACCGAATACAGTGAGGACGGCAAACCACTCCGCTTTGTCGGCGTACTCCAAGACGTCTCGCGTCTCAAGAACGCCGAACTGCGCTTGCGTGAAAACCAAGAGACGCTCGATCTCGCGGTCAACGTGGCCGAACTCGGCACTTGGGACTGGGATATTTCGGGCAACGTCATCAAGTATAACAACGAGTATCTGCATATGCTCGGCTATTCGCAAGACGACATGAACGGCTCGATGGAGGAATGGGAATCGATGAACCATCCCGACGACCTGCCGCGCGCGTTGCAGATGTTAGACGCGTATATCGCGGGCGAGATCCCCTCGTACGAATGCGAGATCCGCATGAAACACAAGGACGGCCGCTACATCTGGACGCGCGACGTCGGGCGGATCGTGGCGCGCGACGCGGTCGGCCGTCCGCTGCGGCTCATCGGCGGTCACCTCAACATCGACGCGCTCAAGCGCTCGGAGGAACGTTTGACCGAGGCGCTTCGGGAACTCGAATACAACAAGCTCTGCCTCGAGAGCGAGATCAAGAACCGCACCAAGGAGTTGACCGAGCAGGATAAGATGCTCTGGACGGTCAATCAAATCTCGAGGGAGTTGCTCACATTCCACGGGCAGGACGATTTCGACGCGTTGGTGCGCGATTGCTTGCGTCTGCTCGGCGAAGCGACGAACAAGAATAGGGTCTACATCTGGAAAGACCGCATTGGGGACGACGAGATCTACTGCACGCAGATCTATGAATGGATCAGGGGCGCTACGTCGATACAGGGGGATGAACAGTTCGAGGAAGTCCCTTACAGCGATCTGCCCGCCTTCGTGCACGCCATCGATTCAGGTAAGTGCCTGAACAGTTTGATACGGGATATGTCCGACACAGAGCGCTCCGTATTGGAACCGCAAGGGATCAAGACCATCCTCATCGCGCCCGTGACCATCAACGGCCAACGGTGGGGCTTCGTCGGGGTTGACAACTGCGAGAGCGAACAGCTCTTTACTGAAACAGAAGAAACCATGCTCAGCATGAGCGGTTCGCTGCTCGGCAACGCCATCGAGAAGATGGAGACCGAGGCTAGGATGCGCGAAATGGAAGAGCGCACGCAGATCATGCTCAACGCCACGCCGCTCTGCTGCAATCTGTGGACGTCGGACTTCTGCAATATGAGCTGCAACGACGAGGCCGTGCGACTCTTCGGACTGTCTTCGAAACAGGAGTACCTCGATCGCTTCTTTGAACTCTCCCCTGTGTATCAACCCTGTGGCCGGCGGTCGGACGAGATGGCGCTCGAACACATCACCCAAGCGTTCGAGCGCGGGTACTGTCGCTTTGAGTGGATGCACCAAAAACTGGACGGCGAACCCATCCCTGCCGAGATCACGCTCGTGCGCATCCGATACCGCGGCGACTACATCGTGGCGGGCTATACGCGCGATTTGCGCGAACTCCAAGCCATGCTGGCCGAACTCCAGGCCAAGGAGGACGACTTGCGTACCGCGCGCGACGAGGCGTTGCTGAGTTCCAAGGCCAAGACCAACTTCCTCGCCAACATGAGTCACGAGATCCGCACGCCGATGAACGCCATCTCAGGACTCGCGGAGATCATTCTGCGCGAGAGTCAGGGTCGGCAGACGGCTGAATACGCCAAAGGCATCAAGAACGCGTGCAACAACCTGCTCAACATCATCAACGATATTCTGGATATTTCCAAAATCGAGTCGGGCAAGCTCGAGATCATCTGCTCGCAGTATAGGCTCTCGTCGCTGCTCAACGACGTCATCACAGTCTCACGGATGCGTCTCGGCAACAAGCCGCTGATGTTCATCACCGACATCGACAGCCGCCTGCCCGAACAGCTGATCGGGGATGAGATCCGCATCAAGCAGATCCTGATCAACCTGCTCAGCAACGCGATCAAGTTCACGTCGGAGGGGCATATCGCGCTGCGCGTATCGGGCGTCGTGGACGGCGACGTCGCGCACCTCTGTTTCTCGGTCACGGATACAGGATACGGCATCAAGCCTGAGGATCTCACGCGCCTGTTCGCGGAGTTCGAGCGCGTCAACACGACCAAGAATCGCAGCATCGAGGGTACAGGTCTCGGATTGGCCATATCCAAGCGGCTCTGCGAGATGATGGGCGGCACGATCGCCGTGCAGAGCACCTACGGTGAGGGTTCGGTATTCACCGTGACGATTCCCCAGGAGTGTCCCGCATACGAGCGACTGTCGTCGGTCAACGAGCGAAAGTCGGTGCTGCTCTACGAGCCGCGCGCGCTGTATCTGCGCTCCATCGCGGCGACGATCGAAAACTTAGATTGCATATGCGTACCCTGCTCGAACCAGTCCGAGCTATACGACAACATCGGCGCGAAGCCGTACGACTACGTGCTGACCTCGTCGCTGCACCTCCAGAAAGTCCAGTCGCTGATCCGCAAAAATGGCATGACCGCATCGGTGGCAGTCTTCGCCGATTACGGCGAGACCATCGACGACGCGGTCTACACGATCTTCTTTCCGATCAACTGTCTGCAAATGGCCGATATGCTGAACGGACAGCGCGGCGACGGCGACTTTGGAGACGCGGACGCGTCGTCCGCCAATTTCGTCGCACCATCGGCGCGCGTGCTCGTGGTCGACGACAACCCCGTCAACCTCAAGGTCGCGGCGGGTCTGATGGCGCCCTACGCGTTCACCATCGACACGGCGGTCAACGGGATCGAGGCCGTCGACAAGGTCAAAGCCAATGCGTACGACCTGGTGTTTATGGATCATATGATGCCTGAAATGGACGGCATCGACGCGACGACGGCTATCCGGCAGCTCGATGGGGAATCCTACCGTTCGTTGCCCATCATCGCACTGACCGCCAACGCGTTGGTCGGCACGCGCGAGATGTTCATCAACGAGGGCATGAACGACTTCTTGGCCAAGCCCATCGAGATCAACAAGCTCGGTCAGATATTGGCCAAATGGCTGCCCGCTTCCAAGAAGATGCGGAGTCAGCCCGAGGAACCTACGCAAACGCAAGCGCAGACGCCGGAATGGCAGATTGCGGGCGTCAATACGATGCAGGGCGTCATGTCAGTCGGCGGCAGCGTCGAGAATTATCTGCAAATCCTGTCGATCTACTATGCGGACGGGAATCAAAAGTGTTCGTCACTATTGCGACATTTTACCGAGCGAGACGTCGCGGCGTTCAAGACGGAGGTTCACGCGCTCAAGAGTACGTCGGCCACCATCGGCGCGATCGAACTCTCGACCATGGCCGCCAAGTTGGAGGCCGCCGCGCAAAACGGCGACATCGAATTCATCGACGGCAACATCGACGCGTTCCTGACCCACTTCCGGCAGATCCTCGACGCGGTGCGGCCGTATGTCAGCAACGCAACCGGGCGGTCGCAGGACGGCACATCATCCTCCGACGTCCATCCGGGCGATCCCGCGCATCTGCGCGACAGTTTGGACGCGCTGCGTGACGCCGCCGAGTTTGCAGACATCACACAAATAGAGGACGTCCTCGAGGCGTTGCATTCATTCTCTTGGTCCGACGAGGTCGCCGCGGGACTGGCGGCCATTCAGGCGTGTTCAACCGTGTTCGATTACGACGGCGTACTCGGACACGTGGAACAATTGCAAAACCATCTGTAGAATCCCCCCTAAAATGGCGGAATGGAGTCCGCGACCCAATAACGGAGGTAGCGAATATGAAAAGCATTCGCACAAAAATCATGCTGGTGATGTGTGCATTGGTAGTGTTGTCGCTTTTCGCAGTGGGCGGAACGGCGACAATCCTGACGTACACCAATACACTCACAAACTTTGAAACCACGATGTCTGCAAACGCCGATCTCGCAGTGGAGTTTGTCAAAGAGAAGTTTGCACAGTATGAGTTGCTGATCCAAGAGATTGCACAGCTCACAAGACTCACTTCGGACGAACTCACGCCCGCGCAGAAAGGCGACATTGTAGCGGATAAGGGTAAGAATTACGGCTTCCTGTCCGCAGGATACATTGCGCTCGACGGTACGGCTTATCCCATGAATGTCGACTATTCAGGCAGGGACTACTTCATCAAGGCCAAAAACGGCAGCAATTGCATCTCGGAGGCTTATATATGCAGCGTCCACAACGTCATGGAGGTTGCCGTGGCTTCCCCCGTTATGAAGAACGGCGCGGTGGATGGCATCGTATTCTTCGCGTTCGACATCAAGGTCTTATCGGACATCACCGATCATATACGCGTGGGCAAGACCGGGCGCGCCTTCGCGATAGACGCGAAGGGCTACACGATCGCCCACAGCAACTACCAGATCGTGTTAGACAGAGAGAACACGGCCGAGGAGGCCAAGACGGATTCATCGCTCAAACAGTTGGGCGAGATCGAGACCAAGATGGCGCGCGGCGAGACGGGTACCGGAAAATACGTATACAACGGCGTCGAGAAGATCATATCGTATGCACCCGTCAACAACGGTACAGGCTGGTCGATCGGCATCGCGAACGAATTCAAGGAGATCACCGAGGGCGCGACCACCACGCTCAACGTCACGCTGGTCGTCATCGTCATTGCCATTCTACTCGGCGTGATCGTGTCGTTCTTTTTATCCAACGCCATCACGTTGCCGGTTCGACAGCTTGAAAAAGTGGCCTCCGACTTATCGGAGGGGTACTTGGGCACGCAGATTTCATACCAGAGCAAGGATGAGCTGGGGCGACTTTCGGAGAGTATGCGCCAATCCATGGCGATGTTGGGCGTTTACATCGCGAATCTGGGTATGGCGCTCGATAACATCGCGCGCGGCAACTTTGATATACCCGAGCCGGATCGACCCTTCATCGGGGAGTTCAAGATTCTCGAGAACAACGTCCGGCAGATCATCCGTGACATGTCCATGATGATACAGAATATACGCACATCTGCCCAACAGGTCACAAACGACGCCGACCAGGTGGCAAACGGTTCGCAGTCGCTGGCACAAGGCGCCGCGCAGCAGGCCGCTTCGGTCGAGGAACTGTCGGCAGCCCTCGAGAGTATGCAGGAGCAGTTTAGGTTCACGGGCGATAACATCGTCAAGATTACCAAAGATACAGACGCAGTAGAGACAGATCTGCATACGACATACGGACAGATGCAGGCGCTGATGCACGAGATCCAAGACGTCAACTCCAAGTCTGCCGAGATCAGCAAGATCATCAAGACCATCCAAGACATCGCGTTCCAGACCAATATTCTCGCGCTCAACGCGTCGGTCGAAGCGGCGCGCGTGGGTTCGGCGGGCGAAGGATTTGCCGTGGTGGCCGGTGAAGTGCGCGATTTGGCGGCCAAGTCTGCCAAAGCGGCCAAGAGTACGGCGTCGCTCATCGAGAGCACGGTCAGCTCCATCGCCAACGTCGCACAGACAGCCGAGACCACCGTTCAGACCATGGATGCGATCAATTCTACAACCAAGGATGTAGCGGCCGACATACGCCTGATCGCCCAGACGGTCGAGGAGGAGTTGCAGTCTATGGAACAGATCGTCATTGGCGTCGATCAGATCTCGATCGTCGTGCAGATGAATTCAGAGACGAGCGAGGAATCCGCCGCCGCCAGCCAGGAACTGTCCTTACAGGCGAATCTGCTCAACGATATGATGTCCAAGTTCAAGGTCAAGGAGTTTCCGATGACTTCCGCCCCCATCGAGCACAGCGGGGTTTCGGTCTCCATCAAGCGCAGCGAGGTGAGGGAGATCTGACGTGAAGATCAAAAGAATCTCCAAGGGGCGGGGAATCTCGAAAAGCAAGAGGATCGACGTGCAAGCGATCATCTTCTTGCTTTTCGCCCTGCTGTTTGTTGCAGCCATACTACACATCTACAACGGTCAACTCATGGACGGCCTTGCGGCCTCGACCAAAGAGACGCTGAAAGAGGTGATGCATCAGCAGAAACAGATCTTTTGTTCGACACTCTCCGCGAGAGCGGAGACCCTGCGAGAGATTTCCAAGATCATGTCGGTCATGTCCCCGGACGACCTCTCGGAGCCAGTCGCGATCGAGGGATTGTCCAAGATCAGCGCCGACAAAGGCTTTCGGGAGATATTCATCGTACGCGCGGACGGCGTTGGCCTGTCGACCAAGGGCTATACGGTGGATCTGTCGGGACAGCCATACTTTCAAAAAGCCATACGTGGCGAGGACTGCATATCCGAAGTCACGCAAACGGACTTCGACGATACGCCCGTCATTTTGTTTGCCGTACCCCTGACCGCTTCCGACGGCGACGCGCGGGTGATCTGCGGCGCGTACAGCGCGTATGAATTCGCGCGGCTCATCACGCCGACATTCAGCGGTTTGGGCAGTGTCAACATCATGGCATACAACGGGGATACGATCGTATCCATATCGAGCGATTCGTCGGGTTATCAGTTTAAGGGTGGCAATTTCTTCGACGTGTTCAAACTGGGCGTGGTACAGATCCTCGACGGCGACAGCATCGGCACGATCATCCGAAACGTCAAAGAACAAAACACAGGGTTCGCCAAGTACACCTTCGGCGACACACCGCGATATATGTATTATAGTCCGCTCGGCGTCAACGATTGGTTTATCACGTCGATCGTCAAGGCGGACAGCATCGAAGCGCACTCCAAACAGATGGTAGCCAATTCGACGTTGCTGACCGTCTGCATCATCGGTCTATTTGCGCTCATCGTCGCGTATATTCTGTACGCCAACGCAAGGCATGTCAAGATCCTCGAAAAAATGGCCTACTTCGACGAGCTTACGACCGCGCCCAACTTTGCGCAGTTTCGGCTCGTACTCGCGAACATCATCGAGGCATTCCCTACGCGCAACCTCATCGTGATCAAACTCGATGTCGCCAAGTTCAAGAGCGTCAATGAGGTCTGCGGCAGCGACGCGGGGGATCGTATGCTCAAGGCCATCTCGGATGCGCTCCGAGCGTTCACAGCAGCGGAATATGCCACCTATGCACGTATCGCCGCCGATGAGTTTATCTTCGTGGACAGCGTGGACGCGCCGCCCGGAGACAGGCGTCCCGAGACCATCGCCCAATACGATGCGCGCAACGCGCAATTCCAAGAGATGGTCGCCGATCAAGTCGGTTTCCTGAACGGACACCGCATCACGTTCCGCTTTGGCCGATACATTTTAGAACCGAATGAGACCGACATAGAAGCGATCTGGAAAAAGGTCAACCTCGTTCACAGCATCGCCAAAACCCAAGCCAACTCGCCCGTATGTGATTACAGACCCGAGCTGCGCGACCAGTTCGTGCGCGAGATCGAGATTGAGAATCGGTTCGAGACGGCGTTGGCGAACGACGAGTTTAAGCTATACGTCCAACCCAAGTATCGCATCAAGGATAGGAGCATCGTCGGCGGAGAGGCGCTCGTACGTTGGATCGGTGCGGATGGCAAGCCGGTCTCGTACCCCAACGAGTTCATCCCCGTGTTTGAACGCAACGGTTCGGTGCGGCAGATCGATTTCCGTATGCTCGAACGCACCTGCGAGATGCTGGCCCACATCATCGACGAAGGCATCCCTCCCGTGCGTATGTCGGTAAACTTCTCACGCGTACATATCCTGACGCGCACGTTCATGCAGGAATTGTGCAGCGTCGTCGAACGATACGGCGTGCCGCGCAAGTTCATCGAACTGGAAATCACCGAATCTACGATCGGGGAGGACGTGGACGGCCTCACGCGGTTCATCGACGACGTCCACGCGTCAGGCTTCACGCTCGCGATGGACGACTTCGGCACTGGGTACTCGTCCCTCGGCGCGCTCAAGAACATGGAGATCGACGGTCTCAAGCTCGACCGCAGCTTCTTCAGCGACGCCAAAGACAACAAACGCTCGATGTCGATGGTCGAGACCATATCCGACATGACCAAACGGCTGTCGATTACGACCGTCGCCGAAGGCGTGGAGTTCGAGGAGCAGATCGAGATGCTCAGCGACCTCGGGTACGAGGTCGTGCAGGGGTACTACTTTGCCAAGCCCATGCCGAGTGCCGAATTCGTGCGCATGTTAGAGAAGCAGGCCGGAATGGCGTGATGTCGAGCTGTCACACGGAGTCGGGTTTCTCGGATTTCTGCGCAAATTCGTTGCGCTCGCATGTTTCG
>CAYPOE010000083.1:0-9665 GCA_964412285.1 uncultured Eubacteriales bacterium
TCATGAGAGTATTGTAACATGGTTGTGTTTGTTTTTCAAGGGCGAGGGGTATATGGGTAAGAAGAACGCTGATGAGATGTCGTTCTGGACGAAGCAGGAGTTTGAGAAGTTTCTGACAAGCGTTCGGGAAAAGCCCCATGCGTATGCGGCGTTTATGACGTTATACTACACAGGTATGCGTGTGGGTGAGTTGATGGCATTGACTAAGGGTGATATTGATCTCGATAAAGCTACCATCACAGTCAGCAAGTCTTATCAACGTCTATGTGGACAGGATGTTGTGACCGAACCCAAGACTCCCAAGAGTAACCGTGTGATCCCGATACCAAAGCTGCTGTGTGATTGCTTGAATGAGTATGTTCATCGTCAATACGAGCTTGATGAAGATAGTCGGGTATTTACATCCGTGACAAAGAGTTCACTCGGTCGTGAGATTGTGCGGGGTTGTAAGCAGTCGGGTGTCAAGCGGATTCGGGTGCATGATATTCGGCATAGTCATGCAAGCCTACTCATCGAGATGGGATTCTCACCGTTGCTCATCGCAGACCGATTAGGACACGAGAAGGTGCAGACCACACTCGATACGTATAGCCACCTCTATCCGAATAAGCGCACGGAGGTCGCGAATAGGTTGGATGAGTTGGATGGAATGACGCCTGTTTTGTCCGATGTAGCCAATATGTAGCCAAATGAATATAGAATCCCCAAGAAGCCAGTAACTGTGCGGCTTCTTGGGGATGAGGGAGTTATTCCCACTCAATCGTAGCGGGCGGCTTATCCGTCACATCATACACAATACGGCTCACTCCATCAACTTCAGCATCGATGCGTGCAACCACCCTATCTAGCAACTCATACGGCAGCCTTACATACTTGGCCGTCACAAAGTCTTCGGTATTGATCGCGCGCAATGCGACTACGTTGTCATACGTACGCGCACTATCTGTGACACCCGTCGACAGTGCACCCGTGAGGATCGCGAAATACTGGTTGATCTTGCCCTTCCACTCGCTCGCTTCGATCATCTCGGTGAAGATCGCATCGACCTCGCGCAGTAGATCTAGCTTCTCCTTGGTGAGTTCGCCTACAACGCGTACGCCGAGCCCCGGACCCGGGAACGGCTGTCGCTCGGTCATTTCGGCAGGCAAATTGAGTTCTCGACCGACGCGGCGCACCTCTTCCTTGAACAGATCGCGGATCGGCTCGATGATACCCGTGAAGTTCACGGTATCAGGCAGACCTCCCGCATTGTGATGCGTCTTGACGAGCTTGGCGCCCTCCTGACCCGACTCCATGATGTCGGGATAAATCGTACCCTGCACCAAATAGTCTACCTCGCCCAACTTGGCGGCTTCTTCCTCGAATACGCGAATGAATTCCTCGCCGATGATGCGGCGCTTCTCCTCGGGATTCACCACGCCCTTGAGCTTACCCAAGAAACGTTGCTCGGCATCGACGCGGATCACGTTGATGTTGAAACGTTCGGCATAGCGGCTCATGAGCACATCGCCCTCGTTCTTACGCATGAGGCCGTGGTCGACAAAGATACAGGTCAGATTGCGGCCGATCGCCTTGTGCATGAGCAACGCACATACAGACGAATCTACACCGCCCGACAGCGCACAGAGTGCCTTCTTGTCGCCAACCGTCTCGCGGATCGACTCGATGGTCTTGTGGATAAACGCCTGTGCCGTCCAATTGCCGCCGCAACCGCAGATGTTGCAGAGGAAGTTGCGGATGATCGTCCCGCCGCATTCCGTCGACTTGATCTCGGGCAGGAACTGCACGCCATAGATGCGTCGCTTGACATTCTCCATTGCAGCGATGATGCTGCCATTGATGGTCGCCGTCAACGTGAAACCCTTGGGCATTGCGTGTATGAAGCTGCCCTTGTTGATGTAGCACGTCGAGCCTGCCTTAACCCCCGTGAACAGCATACTCTCGCCCGTAAGCTCAAGCGTCTCCGTCGCATACGATTCCCCGTCGTCGGACTGCATCGAGCCGCCGAGCAAGTGCGTAATGACGTGCGCACCGTATCCGATACCCAATATGGGTACGCCGCTGTCAAGCAGCGCCTCGTCGATGAGCGGCGTACGCGCCGAATACACGGCTTTCTCGGAATCACAGAGGATGATGCCCTTGGGTTTCTTGGCCAGTATCTCGGCGACAGGCGTGTTGTACGGGTATACCTCACAGTATACGTCGCACTCGCGTACGCGGCGCGCAACCATATGGTTCTTCGTACCGTCGAAGTCCAATATGATGACTTGTTCGCGCTTGATGTCGTCCATGTTGATGCCCAGATTTTCGACTATTTTGTGCATGTTGCGTTTACCCCCTTGTTGTTACGTCAGTTGCCCCTTCGCGAACGCGCGCGCATCGTGCAACACACGTTCTTCATCCATCGTTGTACATACACCGTTATCCATTAGTATTTTGCCATCACAGATGACGGTAGATACATCGGAATGTTGCGCACTGTATACAATCGCCGACAGCGGATGTCCGAGCGGCGTCAGATGTGGTCTATCTATGTTAATTATTGCCAAATCTGCGGCGTATCCTGCCTTGACCAAACCTGTATCGTCTCTGCCCAACGCTGCGGCACCGTTGACTGTACCCATGCGCAGCGTATCGTACGCGCACAGCGCGGTCGGCTCGAGCGTACTGCCCTTGCCGAGTATGCTTGCGATGTGCAGTTCCTCGAGCATGTTGAGGTTGTTATTAGACGACGCGCCGTCGGTACCCACGGCCACATTGATGCCGCGCCGCTGATATTCGGTGATGCGCGCGATACCCGAGGCGAGTTTGAGGTTGCTGCTCGGGCAGTGTGTGACCGACACAGGCAGTTGACCGAGGAGTTCGAGGTCGTCGTCAGACAGATGTACGCCGTGCGCAATCAGCGTATCCGTACGGAAGTAGCCGAGGTCGTATAGCAGCCGCGTCGGCGATACGCCGTACTGCGCCATGCAGTCGACGTTCTCCTTCAACGTCTCCGATACATGGACATGTACGCGATGATTCTGCCGACTGATGTACTCGGCCGCAGCCTGCATGTACTCGCGGCACGAGGTGTAGACCGCGTGCAGCGCAAAGTCGATGCGGATGCGACCGTTGTCGCGCATATGATACTGCTCGTACAGCGCAACGGATTCGTTAAATCGAAAGTCGTCTTCCAGTGCGCACGGATCGCCGTTCAGCAGCGCGCGTGACAGGTTGGCTTTGATGCCGGTCTGTTCCACCACATCGGCTATTGTATCCTCAAAGCTATACATATCCGCAAAGCACGTCGTACCACCGCGAATCATCTCGAGGATGCCGAGTTGCGTACCAATGCGTATGCCGTCGGGGAAAATCTTATCTTCAGCCGGGAAGATCTTTTCAAACAGCCACGTATGCAGTTCGTAGTCGTCAGCGTAGTTGCGCAGCAGTGTCATGGGTATGTGCGTGTGCGCGTTGATCAAGCCCGGCATCACGATGTTGCCGTTACAGTATATGGTACGGTCAGGCACAAATGTGTCATCCTGCCCCACAAACGATATAAGCCGACCCTCGATACCCACGTCGCAGGTGCGCGCCGCATGATCCTCACCCGTAATGACCGTCGCGTTTTTCAGCAATATCTTCATACTCATTCACCATACAGATACACGCGCTGTTTCTCCGTCAATGTATCGATGCCTACGCCCAACGTCGACAGCTTCAGCCGCGCGACTGCGTCGTCGATCTCGGGCGGCACGACGTAGAGCTTGGGTTCGAGTGCGTCTCTGTGTTCAAGCAGATACTTGATGCACAGTGTCTGCACTGCGAACGACATATCCATAATCTCACACGGATGACCGTCTCCCGCCGCCAAATTCACCAACCGACCTTCTGCCAGCAGATTGACGCGTCGGCCGTTGGGCAGATCGTACGCCATGATGCCATTACGTGCCACCGCCTTGCTCACGCACATCTCTTCCAACTGCGCGACAGACACCTCCACATCAAAGTGACCCGCATTCGCGAGAAGCGCGCCGTCCTTCATCGACAGGAAGTGTTCGCGCGTAATGACGTCGCAGCAACCCGTAACCGTCACGAATATGTCGCCGCACTGCGCGGCCTCATTCATAGGCATCACGGTGAAACCATCCATGATGGCCTCGACTGCGCAGACAGGGTCGACTTCGCATACGATCACTTTGGCGCCCAACCCCTTGGCGCGCATCGCCGTACCCTTGCCGCACCAACCGTATCCCGCGACGACGACGGTCTTGCCTGCAACAATCAGGTTGCTCGTGCGGTTGATGCCATCCCAGACCGACTGCCCCGTGCCGTAGCGGTTGTCGAACAGATACTTGCACCGCGCGTCGTTGGCCGCCATCATGGGGAATCGCAGCGTACCCATCCGGGACATAGCCTTGAGTCGCAGGATGCCCGTCGTAGTCTCTTCGCTGCCGCCGAGGATGTTGGGGATCAGATCTGTACGCTGATTGTGGATGATGTCGACCAAGTCGCCGCCGTCGTCTATGACGATATTGGGCTTGTGGTCGAGCGTCTGATGCAGATGTCGTACATAACCCGCTTCGTCCACGCCGTGGATCGCATACGCCTCGACGCCGCTCTCTGCCAATGCCGCAACGACGTCGTCCTGCGTCGACAGCGGATTGCTTGCGCACGCGACGACGTTCGCGCCGCCGCCGTGCAATACCTGCGCGAGGTACGCACTCTTGGCCTCCTGATGTATGCATATGGCGACCGTGAGTCCGCGCAATAACTGCGACTGCTTCAACTCGTCGGCGAGCGCGTTCATCATAGGCATGTTGCGTCGCGCCCACTCGATCTTGGCGCGTCCCGATGGTGCTAACGTCTTATCCCGAATATCACTCATGGTATCCTCCCGATGATCGCGCCGATCAGCGCAGTGAACCGCTTGGTAGCCGCATTGCCCGTCGCGATGACCTCGTCGTGCGACAACGGCTGGTTGAGTACGCCTGCCGCCATGTTGGTGATCAGCGATATGCCGAGTACCTCGATACCGTAGTTGGCCGCCGCGATGACCTCGGGTACCGTCGACATGCCGACTGCGTCCGCACCGAGTGCGCGCAGTGCGCGGATCTCCGCGGGCGTCTCAAACGAAGGCCCGGGCATATACGCGTACACGCCTTCCCGCATCGAGATCCCCATGCCATAGGCGAGTTCGAGTGTGAGGTCGCCGAGCCGCTTGGAGTAGGCGAAAGTCATATCCGAGAATCGCGGGCCGAGTTCTTCGTTGTGCGGCCCGCGCAGCGGACTGTCGAACACGAGCTTGATGTGGTCGTTGATGAGCATGAGGTCTCCGACTTCAAAGTCGGTGTTGATGCCTCCGGCCGCATTCGTCACGATCAGCGTCTTGACGCCGAGTTGCTTCATGACGGCAATCGGAAACGCGATCTGCTCCATGGAGTAGCCTTCGTAAAAATGGTACCGCCCACTCATGGCGAGTACATTGTGCTTGCCCACGCGTCCAAACACCAACGCGCCTTCGTGTCCAGGCACCGACGTGGGGTGGAACCCCGGGATATGTGCGTAGGGGATACGCACGTGTTCACCCATGCATTTCGTAAACGAACCCAATCCGCTGCCCAGCACCAATCCGATCGTAGGCGCTTTATCCAGCTGTGACTGGATATACGCATGGGCACGCGATATATCGGCTATATTCACAGTATTGCCGCCTTTCTAATTAAAGTATGTCACGCCCGACAAGTAGATCCCGTCGTCGAGCATATCGTTGTGGTCGAGTATATTTTTGAACAAGCCATGGCGTATGCGCTCGCAATGCCCCATCTTGCCGAATATGCGACCGTCGGGCGATGTGATGCCCTCGATTGCATCGATGCTGCCGTTGTGGTTGTATCGGTCGTCGTAGGTGACGTTGCCATCGATGTCGACATACTGCGTCGCGATCTGCCCGTTGTCGGCCAACTGCCGCAGTAGATCCTCGCCACAGATGAATCGTCCCTCGCCGTGTGCAATCGGTACATAGCGGATGTCGCCGACGTTGGCGTGATAGAGCCACGGCGACTGGTTCGACGATACGCGCGTGCGCACGAGGCGCGACATAAAGCGTCCGATCGTGTTGTACGTGAGCGTCGGGGATTCCGACGTGTACGGCGATATGCGGCCGTACGGCAGCAGTCCAACCTTGACCAACGCTTGGAAGCCGTTGCATACGCCGAGGATCAAGCCGTCGCGGTCGAGTAGGCGATGGATCGCATCGGCTACCGCAGGATTGCGGCATACGTTTGCGATGAACTTAGCACTGCCCTCGGGCTGATCGCCCGCGCTGAATCCGCCGTTGAACAGCAATATCTGCGCTTGATCCAAGCATCGGCACAACTCCGCCAACGACTCGGCCGTATCGGCAGGCGTGAGGTTACGGAATACCAACGTATTGACCTCCGCACCCGCGCGCTTGAACCCTCGCAATGCATCCAACTCGTTGTTGGTACCCGCGAACACAGGCATGACCACAGTAGGCTTGGCGTGCTTATTCTGCGACGACAGGCGTGCCGACGTCGTATACGCATATGTGCGCGGCGGCTTGTCGTAGACCGTGTCGCTACTCATATCGAATACGCGCGACAATGGCGCGTACCATGCGTCGTATAACGCCTCTATGCTTGTTGTACTTTGGTTGATCGTAATGTCGCCCGCATCCGTCGTCTTTCCGATCACCGTACCCATATCGACGTCACCGACGGTTTCGAGTAACAGCGCGCCGTACTGCGGCGCAAACGGCTGATCATAAGTTATGTCAACTCCTACGCCATTGCCGAACGCCATCGTCGCAACCGCCGCCGCTACGCCGCCGTATCCTACGGCGTGCGCCGACAGCACTGCGCCGCCCTGCATGAGTGCCGATGCTTTGTCGTATATCGCCTTGAGTGCAGCGAAATCCGGCATACAGCTATCACCCTGCGGGCACTCGACGAGCACCAGCGTATGGCCTGCGCCTTTCAGCTCATTGGTGATGATGCGTGTATCTTCTGTGATGCCCACGGCGAACGAGACCAACGTCGGCGGCACGTGCAAGTCGCCGAAGCTGCCGCTCATGCTGTCCTTGCCGCCGATCGCAGCGATGCCGAGGTGAGATTGCGCGTAGAACGCGCCGAGTAGCGCCGACATGGGCAGACCCCAGTGTTCGGGTGCGCTGCAACGGCGGAAATACTCTTGTAACGTCAGGTGGATTTGCGACAGCGTCACGCCCGCCGCGATCTGCTTGGCGACGCTGTGTACAATCGCATAGACCGCGCCGTGGAACGGCGAAATCTCGGACAGGTACGGGTCGTAGCCGTGCGACATGACGGTAATTGCCGATGTCTCGCCGCCGTCCACGGGTACGTGCATGGCCGTGTACTGGAGCGGCGTGCGCTGGTGTCTTCCACCGAACGGCGCGACGACGCTGCCCGCGCCGATGGATGAGTCAAACATACTCACGAGACCCATCTTACCGCAGACGTTGAGGTCGGACATCGTGCGCAACATCGCAGCTTCGTCAGCCGCACCGCTGTTGTGGATATATGCATCGAGTTTGTCGTAATCCGTTTGCGGTACGACGACACGTGCCGACTTGGATGCGCCGTTGCTGTCGAGCAGCGTGCGCTTCAGCTCAACGGCGTTGACGCCCTTGTACGCAAACGTCACGGTATCGTCATCGGTCACGTAGCCGACGGCGGTCGCCTCGAGGTTCTCAAGTGCGACGTATCGCATGAACGTGTCGACGTCGCCCTTGGCGATGACGACAGCCATGCGCTCTTGGGATTCAGAGATGGTGAGTTCGGTCGGATTGAGTCCGTCGTACTTGGTCGGGATCGCCGACAGTTCGACATGCAGTCCGCGCGCGAGTTCGCCAATCGCGACGGCCACGCCGCCCGCGCCAAAGTCGTTGCAGCGTTTGATCAGCTTGGAGGCCTCGCCGTGCAGCATGAGCCGCTGGAGTTTGCGCTCCTCGGGCGGATTGCCCTTCTGTACCTCTGCGCCGCACGTCGACAGCGACGTGTCGTTGTGCGCCTTGGACGATCCCGTCGCGCCGCCGATCCCGTCGCGACCCGTGCGGCCGCCTACCAACAAGATCACGTCGCCGCACGCGGGTGTACTGCGGATGCAACGCCCCTGCGGTACCGCGCCGACGCACGCGCCGATCTCCATGCGCTTGGCCATGTAACCCGGATGATAGATCTCGTCGACATAGCCCGTCGCCAAGCCGATCTGGTTGCCGTACGACGAGAACCCGTCGGCAGCCGTGCGTGTGAGCCGCTGCTGCGGCAGTTTACCGGGCAATGTCGGCGACTGCGGATCTGCCGCGCCCGTGATGCGCATGGCTTGGTAGACGTACGCGCGTCCCGACAGCGGGTCGCGAATCGCGCCGCCGAGGCAAGTCGCCGCGCCGCCGAACGGCTCGATCTCGGTCGGATGGTTATGCGTCTCGTTCTTGAATAAGATGTAGTACGGCACGGTGCGTGTCACGCCGTTCTCCGTTACAGGAATGTCGGCCGTGACGCAGCACGCGTTGACCTCGTCGGATACGTCGACGTTGGGCAACGTACCCAACTTCTTGCCCAAGCGTCCTGCAATCGTCGCCATATCCATGAGCGTCACAGGCTAGTTGCTTTCCATCTGCTGACGCGTCAACGTGTACTTCAAGTACGCCTGCTCAACTACGCCATCGTCGATGCACACGTCGTCAAGCTCCGTAAGGAACGTCGTGTGTCGGCAATGATCCGACCAGTAGGTGTCGAGTAACTTGATCTCGGTATACGTAGGCTCTCGGCCTTGTTCTGCGAAGTATCGCTGGCACAGCGTGATGTCGTCGGTATCCATCGCGAGACCGTGCTCGACAATGTACGCCGACAACTGCTCGCGCGTCAGCGATGTAAAGCCATCTACGTATGCGACAGGTTCGATCACAGGAGTATCGTAGCGCAACGTATCGGGCAACACCATATCAATCGCGTGGCACTCGACGGGGTTGATGATGTACTGCGCGATGCGTGCGCAGTCCGCATCCGACAGGTCGCCGTAGAGCAGCGTGAGTATGCTGACGCGCACGCGCGCCCGTGTATCCATGTCGATCAGGCGCAGACATTGCTCGGCAAAGTCGGCGCACGCATCGTACTGGCCGGGCAACGGCGTGTACAGCACGTACCGCGCGTTGCCCAACGGATACGCGCCCTCGTATACCTCGTCGATGGGCGGTTCGGCAAAGATTGTGTACCGCGCCGTTTCATAGGTATCGTCCGATACATCCTCGATGTCGTAGCAATGTACGAGCTTGACACGAACGAGGTTGCCGATCCCCAGCATGACGGATAACTCATCGCGCAGCTTGCCCGAACGTACATCATACGCATCACGCTTTTGTACAAATATGCGTCTTATCATTTATCCTCCGTAATAAAATAGCGCGGCATTCATACCAACGGCGATAACAGGGCGATGCAGAGCGCTACGCCCAGCACTTCCGACACGACCTGTATCACGCGGGACTTTAATACGTTGCCCGCATTGTAGAATACCAGCGCCACGACATATATAACGATAACGGTGATGACGTAGATGAATAATGTAGCCAACCCCGTCATAAACAACAGCGGTACGAGTAGCGTAACAGAACTCAAGATGAATACACCCCAGTCACAGTG
>CAYPOE010000084.1:0-9597 GCA_964412285.1 uncultured Eubacteriales bacterium
TGACGAAACCGAACGCGCACTTCGCATGGATGCCTATGCGGCCATGGCCGACATGCGTTATAGCTACATAGCTGCGCTGCTTCGGGGGCGCGTCCAGCATGGCGAGTCGGTCACGGACAAGCGCACCGAGCGCGTCGACGCGATTCTTACGCACCCCGTGTGGTCGATCCCCATCTTTATCTGCGTGATGCTCAGTGTGTTTGCGCTGACGTTCGGACTCATCGGACGCGCACTCAACATCGGATTATCGTCGGTCATCGATGCGGCGACCGCCTACGTGAGCGACGCGCTCGTCGCGGCCGGCATCAATCCCGTTGTACACTCCTTCATCGTGGATGGCGCAATGTCGGGCGTGGGCGCGATCCTATCGTTCTTACCGACGATCTGTGTGTTGTTCTTCTTCTTATCGATACTCGAGGACTCGGGTTACATGGCACGCGTCGCGTTCGTCATGGACAGCCTCATGCGCCGCATTGGATTGACGGGGCGCAGTACAGTGCCATTGCTGATCGGCTTTGGCTGTTCGGTACCGGCGATCATGGCGACGCGTACGCTGTCGTCGAAGCGCGACCGGCTCGCAACCATGCTACTCGTGCCGTTCATGTCGTGTTCGGCCAAGGTGCCGATCTACGTCGTGTTCGCATCGGTATTCTTTCCACGCTACCAAGCGCTCGTCATGATGGTGCTGTACCTACTCGGCATCGCCACGGGTATCCTCTATGCGTTCATCGTACGCAAGACTGTGCTGCCCGGCGAGAGTTCGCCATTCGTACTCGAGATGCCGACCTACCGTATGCCGACGTTGGTCAGTCTGCTGCGCCACGTCTGGGACAAGGCGAAAGACTTCATCTCACGTGCGTTCACGCTGATCCTGCTCGCGACCATGATCATCTGGTTCCTGCAAAACTTCGACCTCCGACTCAATCTGACCGACGACGCGTCGCGGAGTATGCTCGGTATGATCGGCGGATGGTTCGCACCTGCATTCGCGCCCATCGGGTTCGGCGATAGCCGCGCGGTTACGGCGCTCATTGCGGGTCTGACCGCCAAGGAGGCCGTCGTATCGGCGTTGGTGATCCTGACCAACGCGCCCGATACCGCGACCTTTGCCGTCGCGTTGCAGCAGATGTTCACGCCTGCGGCCGCGTCGGCGTTCCTGACGTTCACGCTGCTGTACATGCCGTGCGTCGCCGCGCTGTCGGCGGCCGTGCGCGAGATGCGTTCGACCTGGGGCGCGATCCTCATGTTCGCGTGTCAGACGGGGTACGCGTACATCATGGCGTTCGTCGTATACCGCATCGCGCTGCTGTTGACATAATCATACGCATCTATTCTAACATCTATTCTACTCAAGATTTCAGGGGATAATTATGGAACAATTCTGCATGACACGGCCGCCGCAGTCGTTCACGCGTACGCCGCTTACTGCGCGGATCGGCGTTACGACGTATCAAGATGGGTTGCGCGAGGAACTGCGCCGCGTACTCATGCCGCTGACCGAACACGTCTACAGCGACGAGGAGATGGATAACGTGATCCTCAAACGCGAAGGCGTACGACACGAGGGCGTGTTCCTTGCGACGCTCGATGGCGTGTACGTCGGCACGACGACAGGCGTATGCAACGCCGACGGCACAGGTACGCTGCACATGGTCAGCGTGCTGACAGAGGCGAGCGGTCATAAGCTCGGCCGCATCCTCTGCGAATGTGCGATGGCGTATCTGATCGACAGCGGCTGCACGCTGTTGAACCTCAACACCGACGACCACCGTTTACCTGCGATTGTGACGTACCTGAACTTGGGATTTGCGCCTGTGGTCAACAACGATGAACAGCGCGAACGTTGGCGCAAGGTATACGCGAACATAGGCAGACCGTTTGCGGAGTAAGCAACGCGATATAAACAACAAACCCCACGGCCATAGGCTGTGGGGTTTGTTTTGTGACTTGCGGATAGCGGACTCTCGTTGTCAGTCCGTGGTTGGTATCACGACGGACTTCGCGACAGATGCGGGAGCCGTGTCCGTAGCCTTGGTTCTGAAGTAGTACGTATCGTTGGCGCTACCACTGAAGGCACCGGACGTCATGTTGCTTGCACAAGGTCTCCATTCGGCTGCGGTTGCAGTGGCGCTCGCGCTGTACTCCATGCTCTCTGTCGTATTCACGATGCCCGTCGTAGCATTGTACGTCACGCTGGGGGCCGTGCCGCGCGCGGGGGCCGTTACGCTGAATATGGCGGAACTGAACGTTTTGTTGTCTGTGTTTGCGGCGACGCGTACGCTGTAGCGTCTTACAATTGTGCCGTCCCAGGCTGTGACAGCCTTGGTTACATCAAATACGCCACCCGCGCCAAACGCTTGCCATGCATCCGTGGTACTCGTGGTACTGATCCTCGCCTCATATTGGATAGAACTGTTCGCGGCTACGATGCACTCCGTATTCGTGCCGTCACTGCCGACGAACTTGACGTCGGTGGCGACAGGCGTAGCGGGGCGCGGCTTCAACTCGATGGGTGCGGTAGGCGCGGAGGGCGGGTTGCCATTCGCCGCCTTTAGCCTGACCCTGATATATGCGGACTTGGCCGTCGTGCCGTACGCGGGGATCAGCGAAGCGAGCGGCAGATCCGCCGTGCAAGCCGTCCACGTGGTCGACCAGGTGGGGTTGTTGCTTGCGTCGAGTCCGGTGGCCTTCTGATACTCCATCGCTGTCGTGGTATTCATCAACTTTTCGGCGGCATAGTCTACCGTTAAGCCCGTCGGAGCGTCTACAGCACCCGCGAATCCCGTGACGGTCGTATACTTGGAGTACGGGGCTGTCGCCGTAGCCTTGGTGCGGACGTAGATCGTGGCGTTGTTGCCGAAGCCCGGATATTCAGCCGTACCCGTACGCAGTATGCGCGTACCCGTAATCGCCTTGGGCGCAGCAAAGTCGGACGTGGTCGCCCATTCCATCGCCGTGCTGACACCCGTTACCGCATCGCTTGCGACGGCGTACTGGATGGTCGTAGAAGCCGCGGCGCGCGCGGGTACGGTCACGTTGAGTGTGGTCGAAGCGAACGACTGGCCGTCCTTGGGCGCAACGCGGATGTTGTAGGTCTGGGAGGCCGTGGTGGATTCGTTGGGCGTTACGCCGATCTTTGCGACGCCGTCGCCCACAACCGTCCACTCTGTCGCCGTACTCAACTTATACTGGTGCGTATTGTTGACGCCGATGATGGCGTCTCTTGTACCCTGACCGTCGTCGCCGACGTATTTGACGTTCGCAGAGGTCGGGGCAGTCGGACGCTTGGGCAGTGTGATGGGATCACACGCACTCGACGCGGGCTTGCCGTCGCCCGTGGTAACAGCCTTATATCGTACGCGGATGACGACGTCGCCGGTGGCGGTGGACGCGGGGATCAGCGAAGCGAGCGGCAGATCCGCCGTGCAAGCCGTCCACGTGGTCGGCCATACAGGAACGCCGTCGGCAGGCTTGTTAGTCTTCTGGTATTCCATGAGCGTTGTGGTGCCGCTCAGAATCTCTTTGCTCCAGTCGATGGTCAAACCAGAGGGAATCTCGCTGCCGACAGCAGGCACCCTGATTTCTTTGATCACAGACCGTGGGGTTGTGGCGGTGTAGTGCGTCCATACGTATACTGTGACGGCGTCGTTGCCGAGCTTGCTTCTGGGTATAGACGTGGCGTCGGGTATCGTTTCAACGCCGTTTTGGCCGATCTTGTACCGTGCCGTCGTCGTGTTCAAACCAGTGATGCTATCCGCAGTGGGCGCGTAGACGGCGGAGGGTGCCGCAGGGCGCGCGGGTACGCTGACGCTGAGTGCGTTGGATGCGAATGTGTGGGGTACGGCCGGCACATAGTCCTCTTGACCCGGGGTACCCGAAGCCGGCGTTCCGGCAATGGCCTTCACGCGTACGTTGAAGGTCACGGCCTTGGAGCCATCCCACTTGGTGACGCCTTTGCTTACATCGAATGCGCCGTCGCTGAACGCCACATAGGCGTCCGTGCCGGCCCGCGCTTCCAGACCTGCCGCCGCAGACTCGATCTTTTCGGTCATGCCGTTGAACTTGACCGCCCCGGTACCTGTCGCCGTCGGCGCAGCCGGACGCTTGGGCAGTGTCAGTTTGGCAGGGGCAGATGCGGCTCTCGTTGTGCCTGTGGTGGCGGCCTTGTATCGGACGTACAGATCCTGATCGGTCGTCGCGCTGATGACGCCGCTGAGGGAGGCCTTCCCGTTGGTGATGGACAGTGTCTTACCGTATGTCGTGGGGGCCGCCGCGTCCTTGGCGACCAATGCATACTCCATGCCCGAGACCCAGCCTATGAGCGCTTCGTTGCCATAATCAATGGATACGACAGGAACGTCGGGGGTGACGTCGGAGATGGCCACGTCGATCGACTGCGAATACGGGGTCGTAGCCGTCGCCTTAGTACGGATGGTCACGACCTTCTTGCCATCCTTGGTATAGACGTAATTGCCGAAGCTCACCGTACCGACGCGCGGCATACTCGTGCCGCCGATCGCTTCCCAACCCTTGGACCAATCGTTGTATATCTCCATCGACGCAGCGACGCCCGTGATGGTGTCCGAGGAGGCGTTGTACGTGACGTTGGGTTTGGCAGCCATGGCGGGTACGGTGACGATCAGGTCGGTCGACGCGAATGAACCGTAGCCCCCGACATAGCTGCCGGCGGGGGTCGCCGCGATGCGCACCTTGTAAGGCAACGCCTTGGTACTGGGCGTGACATTGAATGTAGTCATGCCGCCGCCTATGGCTGTATACCGACCGCCTGTAGCGGTGGGCGACAGAACCTCCATGGCGTCCGCGACGCCCACGCCTCTGAGTCCGACGATCCGACCGCTTTCGCCTGCGGTGCCGTCAAACCTGACCGTGGAGGCTGCGGGCGCGGTCGGGCGTGCAGGAACCACAATCTCGATGATGTCGGACGCGAGTGTGGTGGACGTAGCCTTTGCCCTTACTTGCAATGTACCGCCCATGTAGGGTTTGGCGTCGATCGTCTTCGTAGTCGCAGAGAGCGCAGTCCATCTTGTGGCCGTGTTTGTCTTGTACTCAATCCCTTGGGCGGTGCCGTTGTATCGAATGACTTCAGCCGCGTAGTCGATTTCAAACTGCGAGCTGCTGGGCTTGGTGGTCGTGGTCGGCGTACTCGACGGTTTCGGCGTGGCTGTGGGACGGTTTGTACTGGGTGTAGTCATCGGCGTCGGCGTACGAGTCGAAGACGGTGTGGCCGTCGGTCTGGGCGTGGCCGTAGAACCAAGCGTAGCCGTCGGTCTGGGCGTGGTCGTAGACGATCCGAACGTAGTCATCGGCGTCGGCGTGACGACAGTCCCGACTGTACTCCTTGTAGTCGTATTCCCCGTTGCAGTTGCATTTCCTGCTGTCGTCGTACTTCCTGTCGTTGTGGTACTCCCTGGCGCAGTCGTGCTGCCCTCCATGTTGGCGGCGCCGTTTTTACCGCTATTCGCCGCCGTTTGGTATGTGTTGGCAGACGGATCCACATCCCTGTCGCCGCGCAGGTCGCATACGTCCAATGCCGTAGTCTGTCCCTCGATCGCCACGCCATCGAGTGAACCGCCGCGTATGGCGATCACGCCTGTGACGTCGGAGTCGATGATTTGCGCCTTGCCGTCGCGCAGACCTTCGGCAAGTATGAGGTTGCCGTCGATGTAGGCGTTGTCTATAACGACGTCGGGTACATTTACGATGACGTTACCGTTGTCGAACGAGGTATACGAGCCGCTCTGGGATATAAAGTTGGGCGCGCAGTTGAAGAGGAGCTGTGCGGTCTCACCGCGCGTCACAGGGGTTTTGAATGCAAACTCGCCCACAAATAGCCCCTTGAGGTATCCGCCTGCGGCCAAACCATTGACGATGGGCACCGCCCACCCCTGCATGGATTCGCCCGGATACGCGTCTACATCGCTCTGTTCGATCAAGAATATGCGGGAGAATACGGCGCAGATCTCGGCGCGCGTGATGGGCGCGTCGGGCGCGATGGTATCCCCGTCGCCGATGAATGCGCCAGCCTTGACGGCCTTGAGCATCGCGTCATAGTACCAACGCCCATCTGAAAGGTCGGAGAAGGCGTTGCCGGTACCATCCCAAAAACCCATGACGCGTCCCAAGATTGCGGCCAGTTCGGCGCGTGTAATGATGCCATTGGGATCAAAATTACCCGTATCGCGGCCGAGCAGGATGTTGTGGTCTACCCAGAACAGAATGGCGTCGCGGTACGGTGAATCGTCGATGTCGTTGAGTGGGGCGGCAGATGCGGGCATGGCCGAAATCAACAACAGGACGCACAGTCCCATCGCCACCGCCTTTTTGAACGCAAGCATAAAAACCTCCTGTTGATCTGACTTCATCAAGTAAAGATACGCAAAAATCCAATGTTCTTGTTGTGATTATGGTAACGGTAGCGGAACAGCCATGCGTACGAATCATCGTCGCCTATATGTAAATGCGAGAAAACATCGCCGTCGCACCGCCCATTCGTCCAAAACTATTGCGCCATTCTCCCTCTATATCGCGGTTTGCCTGATGTTCTCGGATTATTACGTGTACATTATATAACATTCGCATCTTTGTGTCAATATCAATGTCATATTATATCAAATTAGGCGATTGTAACCAGATGATACAGATCGCAGTCGATCCCCTCTGTAGGATATATCGTTCGATGGCGTTCGATGGTTGATGGCAGCTGGCTGATAGACAACTCGGTCGATTCGTGATACACTATGGATATGAACCCATTCATTCACATGGTCGCGCGTTTGTTTAGGACAATATCGGGCAATGCGTGACAGGATTATTCGGCTATGCCGTGTTATGATATAGATATGAGCCAAACACATAACTGGGTAAAGTGCCTCAACGACAGCATTGCGTACATCGAGTCGCACATCTGCGACGACATCACGGCCGACGACGTCGCGCGACACGCGTACATGTCGAGCTATCACTTTCAACGTGCGTTCAGTCTACTCACAGGGCTGACGGTCGGCGAATACATCCGCAACAGGCGGCTGACGCTCGCAGGACAGGAACTCGCGCACGGCGGCGCAAAGGTCATCGACGTGGCGTTGCGGTTCGGCTACGATACGCCCGAGGCCTTCAACAAGGCGTTCGTACGATTCCACGGGTTGTCGCCGTCGAAAGCCAAGCGGCACGGCGCGCAGCTCAGATCATTTGCGCCCATCATCATCAAAATCATCATGGAGGGTGGTACATTTATGGAGTATCGCATCGAAGAGAAGCAAGCGTTCGAGGTCGTGGGTATATCCAGGCCGTTCAATCACCAGACGTCGGCGAGCGGGATACCTGCATTCTGGGGTGAGTTCCACGACAAAGGGTATAGCAATCTCGTCAAAGGCGTATTTGGCATATGTTACTGCGCCGACGGCGATGCGCCGCAGGGCAACTTTGATTACGCCATCGCCGATCCGTACACGGCCGGCGCACCTGTACCCGAAGGTTTCAAGGTACTCTCGATACCCGCACAGACGTGGGCGATGTTCAAGTGCGTCGGCGCGATGCCCGACGCGATACAGTCCATGTGGAAGCGCGTGTACAGCGAGTGGCTGCCCGCGTCAGACTACGAGATCGTACAGCAGAGCTACGACATCGAGATGTACACCGAAGGCGACCCCAACAGCGCGGATTATGTGAGCGAGATCTGGATCCCTGTGAAGAAGAAGTAGTAGATGCAACCCCTTGCCGAGTGGCAAGGGGTTTACATAATTCTATATCATCATAGATCCTGATTCGCCGCGCATTGCGCGTTGACGCGCTGCACCATCTCGATGAACGCATCCTCGCGCAGCGGGCGCGCGTAGAGGTAACCCTGTGCGTAGCGACAACCGCAGTCGAGCAGCATGGCTTGTTGCTCTTGCGTCTCGACGCCCTCGCATATGACGTTCATGTCGATCGCCGTACCGAGGCTCACGATGCACTCGAGTACGTTGCGCCCGCGTTCGGATTCCCCCGCTTTGAGTAGGATGCTGCGGTCGATCTTGAGTGTGTCGGCGCGCACTTCGTTGAGCAGCTGCAACGACGAATAGCCGCTGCCGAAGTCGTCGATGCTGAAGCCGAACCCCACGCCCTGCAATCGATCCATGATGTCGCGCAATAGTTCGATGTTGTCGTGCAGGATGGTCTCGGTGATCTCGAGTTCAATCGTGTGCGGGTCGACGTGGAAGTCATCGACCATACTCATGACACGTTGGACATAGTTGCGCTCGTTGATGAGTAGCTTGCTCTGATTTACCGATATGGAGATGTCAATATAACCCAATTCGGCGAGCTGTTGCTGTACGCGGCATACCTCGCGCAATCCGAACAGGTCGAGCTCGACGATGAAACCGTTGCGCTCGAAGATGGGGATAAACTGTCCGGGTTGCATCATCATACCGCCGGGTCTCTGCCAGCGCACGAGCGCTTCGGCCGCGACGATGCGCCCTGTGACCATGTCTACCTTGGGCTGAAGGTACATCTGGAACTCACCGCCCTGCATGGCCGCATGCATAGACGACTCGATGTCCTTTTCGTTTTGCGCGAGTACGGCCATGGCCTCGTCGTAAAAGCACACGCCTGTGTCGCCGCCGCCCTTGATGAGCTTGCGGGCGTAGTTGGCACGATCGATGCAGGTTTCGATGCTGTGATCGCGCTCACCAAGGATGTACGCACCCCACTTGAGTCGCAACTTATACGCGTACTGCTTGACGTCGGGGATATCGATGATGGCTTGGGATATATCGTAAATAAATCTTTCGATCTCCTGGCGCGTGTTGCGCTCGATGAACAGCACGAATACATCGGCCGAAATACGCGCGCAACACTCACCGGCTACGAGGTTTGACGAGCAAATTGCGTAGATCTGCTTGAGCAGCGCGTTCCCGACCATGAAGCCCATAAGCTCATTGACGTACTTGAACTTCTCTATATCGAAGTATAGCATTGCGTAGTGTGCCTGGTGATTCTTCTCGAACACAGGCGCGACATCCAAACGAAACTTCCTGATGTTCGGGGCGTTGGTCAACGAATCAAAATAGGCGAGCTTATACAACTTATCCTTCATGCGCAGCGACGCACGATATACCAATAGGATCGCCACGATGAACAGCAATGCTATAGCGAGGATGATATAGGTAGCGTTGCGAATGAAAAAGCGTTGTAAGTCGTCTAGTGCATCGCCGTCTGTGCCGCCGTAGAGGATCATTGTACTGACGCGCTGTCTTGGGATCACATCAACCACACCTTGTTGCGGAGTGGTGATCCTGGCGGACAGGCACTTGGATATGTATTTCGCATCGCGCTGTCCTGCGCCGACACTCACACCGTAACCGTCCGCATAACCGACGCGTCGTGCGTCGCGCGCGAAGGCTGACGCGGGCATGAAGACATAGAGTATGCAGAACGCGCACACGAGAAGTCGGATGGCGATACCCCGCTGAATCTGGGTTTTATTACGAAACCCTCGATGCGTAGCCTCACGATCAAAGAAACGAAGAGACACTCGAATACCCTTGCATCTTATGGAGCGTACATGTGAATTTTTCATATACATACGCGAAACAG
>CAYPOE010000085.1:0-9582 GCA_964412285.1 uncultured Eubacteriales bacterium
GTTTCTTCTGGGATTTTGCACAATCCTACTCGTAGTATTTTGGCTTTTTCAAACGGTATTCCTATCTGATATGTATAAGATGATCCGCAAGATCGAGATTGAAAAGGCCATTGCATTGGTCGAGCAGCATATCGACAATCCCAATCTGCAAAGTATTTTGTACGAGCTTAACGACGCCAAGGAAATCTTAGTCACACGCACCGGGGAATTTCGCCAACCGGGTCGTCCGGTCGGTGACAACCGGGGCAAGGGTAAAATGGAAACCATCACCAAGGAGCGGACATTTACGCTGCATGATGGGCGCGCCATTTCTCTTACTTTTCACGCCATCGTAACCCCTGTTGACGCCACTGTCTCTACATTGCGTGTTCAGTTCTATATCATTGCCGCTATGATGCTCCTGCTTTCGGTCGGACTCGCGCTGATGATTGCAACGCGCGTATCGAAGCCGATCGTTGAGGTCAATAAAAGTGCAAAGCGATTGGCAGAGGGACATTACGACGTCCACTTCGCCGGACATGGCTTCTCGGAGATTGCCGAGTTGTCGCATACGCTCAACGCGGCGGCGCGCGAGTTATCCAAGGTAGAAGACCTGCGCCGAGAGTTGATGGCGAACATCTCTCACGACCTGCGCACACCGTTGGCGCTCATCTACAGCTACGCCGAGATGATGCACGACTTCCCAAATGAAATTACGCCCCAACAGACGCAGATCATTATGGACGAAACCACCCGCCTGACCTCGCTCGTAAACGATGTACTCGACGTCTCTAAGCTCGAAACCGGCACGATGGAATTGACCTGCCAATCGTATAACCTGACCCAGAGTATTCAAACCACGGTAAATCGGATTGCCGAGCTCGTGAAAAAAGACGGCTACGTATTGGATTTTGCGCATGACTGCGACGTCGCCGTTTTGGCTGACGAGGTGAAAATCACGCAGGCGTTTTACAACCTGCTGCTCAATGCCATTACCCACGGCGGCGAAGATAAGACAGTCACCGTGCGACAAAGCGTAACGGGCGGCGAGGTAAACATCGAGGTAATCGACAATGGAGATGGGATCGCCGCTGAAAATCTGCCATATATTTGGGATAGATACTATAAAGTAGACAAGAAGCATAAGCGCGCCGTCACAGGAACGGGCTTGGGGCTGTCTATTGTCAAGAAGATCATCGAGCTGCACGGTGGTCAGTGCGGGGTAGAATCCGAGCCGGGTCGGGGCAGCACGTTTTGGTTTCGGATCAAAACAAGATAGGTACATGCGCAACGCCCGTATGCACAGGCCATACGGGCGTTTGTTGCATTGCCACAGTATTACGCGTGTTGCACCAATGGCAGCACTGTGGCGTCAAAGAAGGACTGCGCCGTCTCGGGTACTACACTGTACGACGCGTCGCCTACGCGAACCGACACCCCTTTGTTCTGACACTGCTTCATGCAGAAGGTCGCCTTGAGTTCGATGTGGTCGTGCAACGCGTGTTCTTCAACGAGTTGCTGAAACGTTTGCACGACGTTGTACGAGCCTTTGAGGTGGCACGCGCTGCCGATGCAGATGCTGATCTCTATCATGTTCTTTCTCCTTCGCCTTGACTGTGTTTGCCGTACTGCACGTGCAGCAACTCGTGTACGCGACCGCGCAGCAGACCGTTGTACAGGTTCATCATGAGCGGATTCTCCTCTGAACGCTTGACGCTGCACAGTTTATCCGCCGCGTATAAACCGTCGGCGCGCTGCTTCTTCACCGCGTGGGTCGCGAACGGTTGCCCGGCCCCACTCACACAGCCACCCGGGCAGGCCATGACTTCCACAAAGTCGAACCGTTCCCCGCCTTTGATGCGCTCAATCAGATCGCTGACGTTCTTTAATCCACTGACCATCGCGATGCGTACTGTGCGTTCGCCTACGTTGATCGTCGCTTCCTTGACGCCGTCCAGGCCGCGGACGCCCTTGTACGCAATCGCGGTCAACGCGGCGCGCGACTTATCTGATACGACGCGGCGCAGTACCGCCTCGGTGACGCCGCCCGTCACCCCGAACACTACGCCCGCGCCCGTCATCGAACCGAACGGCATATCTACCGCTTCGGGTTCAAGTTCCTCGAATACGATACCGGCCTCTTTGATCATGCGGATCAGTTCCTGCGTCGTGATCACATGGTCGACATTGGGCTGGTCGTCTATTTTGAACTCATCGCGCGCGGCTTCAAACTTTTTCGCGGTACACGGCATGACCGCGATGTGTACGTGCTTGCGCGATGAATTTTTATTCTGCTCGCGAATCACCGACGCGAACATTTGCATCGGCGAACGACACGTCGACACGTGCGGCAGCAATTCCGGATGATTGCGCTCGCAGTAGCTGATCCATGCGGGGCAGCATGACGTGAACAGTGGCAGGTCGTGCACGCCGGAGTCCAACCGCTTCAATAATTCGTTGGCTTCCTCCAATACGGTCAAGTCCGCGCCCGTCGACGTATCGTAGATCTCGTCGAAGCCCATGCGTCGCAGCGCCGCGACGATCTTGCCCATCGCGTTATCGCCGTCCCCCATGCCGAGTTCGCGTCCAATCGCGACGCGTACGGCCGGCGCGATCTGCGCCGTGACCTTGGCGTCGCCGTCGAGCGCCTGCCACACGTTGTGTACGTCATTCTTGACGACGATCGCGCCCGTCGGACACACCGCCGCACACTGTCCGCAACCGACGCACGGCGACTCGGCGATCGGAATATCAAACGCCGTGCTGATCGTCATCTTGGAACCGCGCCGCGCGAAGTCGATCGCGCCGACATTCTGCACCTCATTGCACATGCGCACGCAGTCGCCGCATAGGATGCACTTGGACGCATCGCGCGTGATGCAGACCGACGAGTCGTCGATCTTGGGTTCGCTCGCGGCGTTGGGGAAGCGTACGCCTTGGATGTTAAACTGTGTCGCTAGCTCTTGCAGCTTGCACTTGCCGTTGTTGTTACAGGTCGTGCAGTCACGGCAATGGTTGGCGAGCAGCAATTCCAGAATCATGCGGCGGTATTTGCGCAGACGCTCGGTGTTGGTCTTGATCTTCATGCCGGCCTTGGGCGGCGTGGAACACGCCGCGTCGAGACTGCCCCATTCATTCTCCACCATGCACATGCGGCACGCGCCGTACACCGACAGGTCGGAGTGATAGCAGAACGTCGGCAGTCGCACACCGGCCTTGCGTATCAGCTCGAGCAGATTCTTTTCGCCTTTGATTTCGACGGTCAAACCGTCAATCGTCATATATTCGCCGTTATTCATGTCATCCCTCCTTGATGGCCGCGAACTTGCAAGCGTCGATGCACGCGCCGCACTTGATGCACTTGGCCGCGTCGATGGTAAATGGCTGCTTGACCACGCCGCCAATCGCGCCGACCGGGCAAATCTTCGCGCACTTGGAGCAGCCCTTGCACTTGTCCGCATCGATCGTGATGCTCTTGAGCTTCTGGCAGTTGCCGGTCGGACAGCGTTTCTCGTAGATGTGCGCCTCGTACTCTTCTCGGAAGTTTTGGATCGTGCTGACGACAGGCAGCGCCGCCGTCTTACCCAAACCACACAGCGCCGTCGCCGAAATGGTATCGGCGAGTTCTAACAGTAGATCGATGTCGCCCTCCTCGCCGTTGCCCTCCACGATGCGTTCCAACACCGCGAGCATACGCCGCGTCCCTTCGCGACACGGCACGCATTTGCCGCACGATTCGTTCTGTGTGAAGTTCATGAAGAACCGCGCGACTTCGACCATGCAGGTATGCTCGTCCATGACGACGAGTCCGCCCGACCCGATCATCGCACCGGCCTTCTTGAGCGAATCGAAGTCCAGCGGCAGATCCAAATGTTCGCCCGTCAGACAGCCGCCCGACGGCCCGCCGATCTGCACGGCCTTAAACCCACTGCCGCCACGCATACCGCCGCCGACGTCGAAGATGACCTCGCGCAGCGTCGTACCCATCGGTACCTCGATGAGTCCTGTGTTCTCGATGTTGCCCGTCAGCGCAAACGCCTTGGTACCCGGACTCTTTTCGGGGCCGATGGACTTGAACCACGCCGCGCCGTTGTTGATGATCAATGGTACGTTGGCGAACGTTTCGACGTTGTTGAGTACGGTCGGCTTGTCGAACAGGCCGTTCTCGACCGTACGCGGCGGCTTGACGCGCGGCATACCGCGTTTGCCCTCGATCGACGCAGTGAGCGCGCTGCCCTCGCCGCATACGAACGCGCCCGCCCCGCGGTTGATGCGTATACGGAAGCTAAAGTCTGTACCCAATATGTTGTCGCCGAGCAGACCGTAGGCCTCGGCTTGCTGGATCGCGGTCTTCAATCGCGCGACGGCCATCGGATATTCGGCACGCACGTAGATGTACCCTTCGGATGCGCCGCACGCCAATCCCGCGATCATCATACCCTCGAGCATACGGTGCGGGTCGCCCTCCATGATGCTGCGATCCATGAATGCGCCCGGATCACCTTCGTCGCCGTTGCATACGACGTACTTGGGCGAAGTGGTCTGTCGTCTCACCTGCGACCACTTGCGTCCGGCCGGGAAGCCGCCGCCGCCGCGTCCGCGCAGGTTGGAGTCGGATATCTGCTGCACGACGTCGTCGCCGCTCATATCGAACAACGCCTTCTCCAACGCGGTGTATCCGCCCACGGCCAAATATTCTACTATCGAATTTGCGTCGATGTGTCCGCAATTCTCTAACACCAGCCGCGTCTGTTTTTTATAAAACGGGATCTCGCTCTGTTCTTGATACACGGCGCCGTCGCGTTGATATGCCAGCCGTTCGATGTGACCGCCGTTTACGATCGTCGTATCCACGATCTCGGCGCAGTCGGACAGCTGCACGCGGGTGTACAGGTACCCTTGCGGCTCGATGCGCACAAGCGGCCCCAATTCGCAAAAGCCGTGGCAGCCGCTCTTCTTCAGGCCCACGGTTTCGCCGTGCGGTTCGAGCTGCAATTCTACCGTGCAATCGATGTCACGTTCGCGCATGATGCGCATGAGTTCGTCGAATATCTCCAGCGAGCCGCTCGAAATACAGCCTGTACCCGCACACACGAGGATCTTCTTTTGCTGCGCCGCGAACGCGTCCGCGCACTCTTTGCGCAGGCGCGACAGCGCATCCCTGGTCTTTAACATATCACAGTTCCCCCTTCAATTCTTCGAGCAGCGCGGCGGTCTTATCCGGCGTCATGGCCGGATACACCTTGTCGTTGACCGTGATCACGGGCGCGAGTCCGCACGCGCCGAGACACGATACCGTTTCCACCGTAAAGCCGAGGTCGTCGGTCGTGTGCTTGGTCTCAGACAGATGTAGTTCTTTGCGCAGACGCTCTAAAATCGGAATAGACTTTCGTACGTGACAGGCCGTGCCGTCGCATACCTTGATGACAAACTTGCCCTTGGGTTCGAGCGAAAAATTTTCGTAAAATGTCGCAACGCTGAAGATGCGCGCCTCGCTGACGCCGAGTTGTTTCGATAGGTACGGGAAAATCTCCGCGGGCAGATAACGATACTGCTCTTGCACGCCTTGCAAAATCGCAATAATCGCGTTGGGGCTGCGCCCGCACTCCGACAGCACGCGATCCACAACGGAATAATCAAATGCTTGCATGATTTCCATGATGCCTCCCAAAAATGCTTGCAAGATACTTGCATAGCACTGCTTAAAAATAACTGACCTTGATCTTCTTACCCATCTTCTTCAAGCATGTGGCCAACTCGTCGACGAGTCGCATCTTGATGCTGAAATTGATCGGCAGATCGGGATTCTGATGCGCGGGATTCACTGCGCGCCCGACGTAGAAATTGATGTCGGTCGCCTCCTCGAACAGCAATCGCGCGATCTGCGATGCGCCGTCCATCTTGTAACTCCATTCGGTATACGCGTTGTTGCCCTCGAGGTAGTTGCACGCGTATTCCAATACTTTATTGATCGTGATCACGCCCTCGGTCACGAGGTCCACGCCGTCGATCAGCGCGATGGGCGGTATCTCGGGATCGATGAAGTCGATCAGCGGGATCAGCGACTTGCGCAGATACTCGGCGGCGATCTGCGAGGTCGTCCCGCCGCAGACGATGTGCTTGCCCTCTTTGGCAAAGAACAGCGACATCATCTTCTCCGCGTCGGCCGGATTGGCCGGCGGGCCGATGACGAGATTCATGGGTTCGCGGCGGCGGATGCGCACTGCGCAGATCGTCGTATCGTCGCCGGGTTCGTAGTCGTACAGCCGCGCGCATTCGTCGAGCAGGATCGTCGTCAACGTCTTGGCGGTAAACTCTACGTCGAGTAGACCCTCGACGTATGAGATGATGTCCTCGCGTTTCCAGCCGAAGTTCAGCGTCTTGCCGACGCCCGCGTAGGTCGCGCCGTCGCTCATCAACAGGAACACATCCTGTTCGTTGAGCCGTACGCGCGATGTATGGATGGTCTTGCCGTTGATCACACTTTGGGTCGTGGGCAGTTCGACATTCCGGCCGTCGCGCAGGAATATGACCTTGGGATTGTCGTATGAGATGATCTCGGCTTCCTGTTGGTGTTGTATGCGTACGATCGTAAACGTCGAGTATGCGACGCCGCGCACCGAGCATACGGGCAGCGTCGCGATCATCGTCGACACGCATTCGGACAAATCCATGCCTGCTGCGACCATCGTCGAGATGATCTTGGAGGTCAGCGTCGAGAGTATGCTCGCCTTGACGCCGCTGCCGAGTCCGTCGGCCAACACGATCACCGCCGAGTCGTCATCCTGCGCGACGACGTCCACGTGGTCGCCGCACAGCAGCTCACCGTACTTGTTCAAGCTGCGGTATCCGATATCGACACAGAGATTAGTCATTTTGCAACGACTCCTTTAACTTGGTTAGCGCGATCTTGGTCTCGGCCGCGGTCTCGCCGAGCAGCGACGCGATCTCCTGCACGACGGTCATCTGCTTCTCGATCACCTTGTCGGCGACGCTGATCGTGTGCGCGCGCAGACTCTCCTTCGCCTCCCTCTGCGACTGGGTATCGGTCACGTCGCGCATGAGGCAGATCAGGATGCGGTAGTTCCTGTCGTGGATGACAGTCTGTTCGACGTACTTGTTGTACTCGGCCAAATAGACGCGCTTATCGAATACGTTGCGTCCATCGCGTATGACGTCGAGATACTCCTTGGGATCGAGTATGCGCACGACCTGTTCGCCGAGTACATCGGACTCGCGCTGAATGTTCAGTATGTCGCGTGCGGCCTTGTTGATCTGTTGGACGATCAAGTCCTCGTTGAGCACCATGATGCCGTTGGGCGTATTGCCGATGATGATGTCCGAGAAACTCTCGGCCTTCTCTTTGAGGAATGGCAGACACATCGTGAGATCGGCTTTCTTCTGATAGACTGCGATGGCCTTCTCGCGACAGGAGTCGTATCCGCACGAGCCGCAGTTGAGTTCATGTTCAGGCAATGTCTTGCCCATCTGCTTCAAGATCGCGGTGATCTCGATATGGCCGGGCGTGATTTTGTTGGTGCCGATGAATTTGTACTCATGCGCAATGTCCGCATCTACGACCTCGAAGTCGCGGTCGCCCGCGTAACGGTCTACCATGCGGAAGTTTTGTATCGGATTGTGATGAAACTTTTCCATCACAGGCCCGCCGATGCAACTGCCGACGCACGCCGACATCTCGATGAAGCATTTGGAGATGCGGCCACTCTCGATTTCGTGCAGCACGTTGATGCAGTTGTGTACGCCGTCGACCGCGATGTAGCTGTATTCGGGATTGGCGCACGCCATCGTGCGCAGGATGCCGCCCGTCGTGGGGAAGAGTCGCGCGCGGCTGTTCGGCGTTGCATCGCTGTCGCGTTCGATCGAGACGCCCTCGCGTTCGAGCCACGAGGACAGATCCTCGAACGTGATCACGCAATCCACGACGTCCTTGTACCGCGCGGCCTCGTCTTTCTTGGATACACACGGCCCGATGAAAACGGTCTTGGCGCCGGGATAGCGGCGTTTGACGTCAGCGCAATGCGCGAGCATGGGCGACGATATATCGGCGAGGTATTTGATCGACGACACGAAGTGCTTCTGTATCAGCAGGTTGACCGAGTGACAGCACGACGATATGATCACGTCGCGCGAACCGTCGGCGAGCAGGTCGTCGTATGCGCGTTTGACCATCGTCGCACCGATCGCCGTCTCTTCGGCCGCCGCGAATCCCAAACGCTTCAACGCGCTTTCAATCGCGCCGATGCCCGCCCCATCGTAGTTGGCGACGAACGAGGGCGCGACGCTTGCAACCACCGTGTGCCCTGCTTTGAGGAACGCGCGCACCCGATCTGTATCGTCGATGATCTGCTTGGCATTCTGCGGACAATTCACAAAACATTGCCCGCAGAAGATGCACTCGTCCTCGATGATATAAGCCTGATTGCTGTCGAACCGTATGGATTTTACAGGGCAGTTGCGTATGCATTTATAGCAGTTTTTGCAGTTGGATTTTTTAAGGCGTAGATATTCCGTCACTTGATTCACCTAAATCCTTCCCAGGATCTCGTTCTCAAACAGGGCGTCGACGGTTTCGGGCGTGATCGAGAACTTGTCGTCGTCGACCGTGACGCATACGCCGTTCTGGCAATTGCCTGTGCAGAAGTTGCCCGACAACTCGATCTGGCCGGACAAGTCGCGCTCGGCCACGAGGGTTTGCAGTCGTTCAATCACGTGGCGCGAGCCTTTGAGATGACACGAGCTGCCTACGCATATCGATACTTTCATGAAGTCCTCCGACGATCTTGATTTTTAGAATCAATTTTATATTTCAAAACAGATTTCAAAACAGATTTCAAAACAATAGTACGATAAACTGGCAGGCCAACACGACTGCGATCAATGCGATCGGGTATGTCGCGGCATAAGCGGCGGCCACGTCATCGGTACCCGTCGCGCTGATCAACGTGCCGAGCGCGGGCGTACTCGTCATACCGCCTGTGATAGAGCCGAGGTTGTTGAAGATGCTGAGCTTTAATATATAGCGTGCAAATAGGTAGCCGACCAGCATGGGGATCGTTGTCATGAGCGCGCCGTACACGAACAGCATGACGCCATACTCGCGTACGATGTTCACAAAGCCCGAGCCGCCTTCCACGCCTGCGCCGATCAAGAACAGCACGAGTCCGAATTCGCGCAGCGTTTCGAGTACGTTCTTTTTGATCGTCAGATTGATCTTGCCAATTTTGCCGAGGCTGCCGAACAGCAATCCGCTGATCAACGGGCCGCCCGACGTGCCAAGCGCGAACACTGCGCGGCCGATCAGCGGTATCTCGATTTTTCCGAGTACCACGCCGCATACGATCGCGAGCGCAAACGCGCACAATCCAAATGCGTCTATGTCAAACAATCCCGCGACGTTGATCTTCTTGAGTCCATCCTGTGCAGAGGCGAACAACTTGCGCTCCTCTGCGACGTTGACGCGCAGCAGCTTGATCGCGAGTTGCACGAACAATACGACGCCGACCACGCCAAACGGATATGCGACGCCGAGTCCGACCGATACCTGTGACACAAGATCGGGGTTGGATGCGACGGCTTCCTTTG
>CAYPOE010000086.1:0-9522 GCA_964412285.1 uncultured Eubacteriales bacterium
TCCAGATGATGACGTCGACGAGCTGTCCGTCCACGCCCTCGGATACCGTGGGCGCAGACCCTCGTTTGAGGATATGCATGATGCGCATGAGCTTGACCATGATGATGTCGGTGATCGATGTGATGTGCATCTCGAGCCATGCCGCGCCGTAGTCGTGATTCTTTGCGCGATGTACGTCGATGCAACGTCGCATCACGTCATCGTACGCGTGCAACAGTTCGTCGTTGTCGACGGCGTCGCTACTGCCGTCGTCCCACGTGGGCAACGCCTCGCGCATGAGTAGCATCGCCGCATAGTTGACCATCGCGATGTAGTCGCCACGCACATCCTCACCGACCATGCTCACGCCGCTCTCTTCGATGTTGCGGATGCGGCGAATCTTGATCCACATCTGATCGGCGAGCGACAATGGCCTGTACACCAAAAAACACGGGCCATAATCGCCGAGTTTGGATACAAAGATCTCGCGACCCTCTTCCAACAGCTGTTCTATACGCTTCTCTATGGTTGTATCGTGATTCATGTATTCAATTCATCTCGTGATACGTGCGCAAGATTTGCTCGCGCAGCGCATCGTCGGTTATCTTGCAGATCTCGCGCAGGATGGCTTCCGCGCCGAGTTCGACGGCGTTGTCCACGTCGAATCGCAGCGCCGCCGCGCACACGCGCACCGCGCCGTCGTGCGGCAATCCCATGCTGCGGAGCATGTTGAGCGCACCCATTACGCGATCCTCAGGCGACAACTTGCGCCGCAGGTCGTTGCCGACGCGTGCGACGGTATCGCGCAGCGCAGTATTCGCGAACCGCTCGAGCAAGTCGTCGATGTGCGCGTCCAACGCCTCGTGCGACGCGGCGGGTATGCTATACTGCGCCGCCAAGCCGTCGGCCGACTGCTTCATGACGTACCGCGCAAACGCTCGAATCTCGCTGTCGGATATTGCCTCGGAAATATACGTGTAGCCCGCACGATAGCCCATGTACGCGGCCGCACAGTGGCCGAGGTTGTGGATGTACAGCTTGCGCTTGATGAAGAACTCGAAATGATGTTCGGGTTCGATGTGTTGGATGTCGGGCAGCGTACCCACGACCGCGTCCGCGTCGACGGGCAGGTGGCAGTACGGTTCGACCGCGACGGCCAACGCGTTGCCACGCCGGAGTTCGTCGGTCTGCACGGGTACCATGCGTCCGACGCTCGCGATGCAGTACCCGACGTACGCGCTCACGCGGTTACGGAGCGGTTGCGGCACATACTGCTCGACGAGTTCGCGCAACCTGTGCTGCGCGTGGTAGAGGTTCTCACAGATGATGATGTTGATCGGCGGCAATCCCTTCGACATGCGCCGCAGGATGCCGTACGCCAACCCTTTGGCGATGAATCGCAGCGCACCCGCGCCGACTGCCGTGATGATCACGTCGGCCCCGGACACGGCCTCGATCACGTCAAACAATTGCGACCCGTGTACGGCGCGGACGTGGTCTACCCATACCGTGTCGATGTGTTGCGACTGTGTGAGATGGATCGGGTACTTGCCCTCGCGATTGATGCCGTCCACCACGGCGTCGACCACGTCGATGAACGTGATCGCACAGTTTGATTCGTACAGCATCTGCGCGAGAAAGCCGCGCCCGATGTTGCCCGCCCCATAAATAACCGCTCTCATAGTTCTCCTACTGAATAAAAGTTCTGCATCTATTCCAGTTCAAGATTTGCCTCAAAAATCTGTAATTCGTTCACAGCCGCCAACATCGCGGCGCGCGCCTCATCCATCGTCATGTGCATCTCACAGCCTGCCGCGCGTACGTGTCCGCCGCCGCCGAAACGTACCGCCAACGCCGCGACGTCGGCGTACGACTTCGAGCGCAGACTCGCCTTGACATATGTACGCGCACCGTCGTCCTCGCTGCGCTCGCGCAGATAGATCGACAGTTCCACACCTTCGACCGAACGCGGCAGATACGACAGTTCGCTCGCGTCGGCGTCGGATGCGCCCGCGTAGTAGATGTCGTCGAGCGTGAGGTCGCACAACGCCAAGCGTCCGTCATAATGCAACTCGAGTTTACTCGTCAGCAGACCCATGAGCCGCAACTGCCCGAGCGTCCTGCTCGAGAAAAGCGTGTTGCAGATCACCGTGTGGTCAAAGCCGTAGCGCAGCAGTTCCGCGCCCAAGAGGTGCGTCGACGAGTTGGTGTTGGAATAGCGGAACCCGCCGGTGTCTGCAACCAATCCCGTGTAGATGTTGGATGCCAGCGCGGTATCGAGCGGTATGTCCCACGCGACGGCAACGTCGTGTATGATCTGCGTCGTGGATGCGGCGGCGGCGTCGATCACGTTGACGTCGGCGAAACCTGCGTTGGTCGCGTGGTGGTCGATCACCGCGCTCGGCATCCGCGTGAGCAGGTCGGCGTGCGCGCCCATCCGCGCCGCGTCGGCGCAATCCACCGCGACCACCGCGTCGAACGAAGTGAGATCGTGCTGTTCGCCGCGGTGGATCAGTGGCAGCCAGCCGTGCGACACGGACTCGTCGAACAGTACGCGCGACGGTACGTCGAGCCTGTCGCACAGCAGTTTGAGTGCGAACGACGACGACAGCGCGTCGGGGTCAGGGTGGACGTGTGGCACGATGGCGACTGCGCGGCTAGTTTGCACAAGCGTACGTAACGCGTCGGGTACGTGCGTCATGACTCGTCCACCGCGTCGTCTTGGACGTCCGATGCGTCTACATCCAACTCGTCGGCGGCCTCGTCGACCGCCTTGGTATACGGCGTGCTGCTGATGCCGAGGTCTTGAATGATCTTGTTGATGTGCGCGCCGTACGCGACGGAGTGGTCGGCGACGAAGCCCAGCTCGGGCATGGCGCGCAAATCCACGCGCTGCCCCAACTCGCGCTTGATGAATCCCGCCGCGCTGCGCAATCCGGCCAGCGTATCGGCCTCGGCACGTTCGTCGCCGTAGACGCTGACATACACCTTGGCATGAGCCAAGTCCTTGCTGATCTTGACCGCCATCACAGCCGTCTCCCTCGAGATGCGAGGATCCTTGAGCGCGCGAATGATCATCGCAAGCTCCTGCTGTACGGCCGACTCAATCATGGCTTTTCGATTTTCGTTCATAGTATACTCTTACGCAATATGCGTTTATTTGCGTTCTATCTCTTCGACGATATAGGTCTCGAAGATGTCGCCCTCTTTGACGTCGTTAAAGTTCTCGATGCCTACGCCACACTCGTAGCCGGCCGCGACCTCTTTCGCGTCGTCTTTGAAACGCTTGAGGCTGTCGATCTTGCCCTCGTGTACGACGATGCCGTTGCGTAGGATGCGTACGAGGTTGTTGCGCCCGATCTTGCCGTCCTGCACGTAACTGCCCGCAATCGTACCCACGCCCGTGACCTTGAACACCTGTCTGACGATAATATGCCCCAATACCACGTCGACATACACGGGTGCGAGCATACCCTTCATCGCCGCCTCGATCTCTTCGATCGCGCTGTAGATGACCGAGTAGAGTCGGATCTCGACGTTCTGTCGACGCGCAGTATCCGTCGTGACCGCATCGGGGCGCACGTTGAAGCCCACGATGATCGCACCCGACGCGTTCGCGAGCATGATATCGGACTCGGTGATCGCACCGACCGCGCCGTGGATGACGCGTACGCGTACGTCGTCGACCGACAACTTCTCGATGGACTGGCGAAGCGCCTCGACGCTACCCTGCACATCGGCCTTGATGATGATGTTGAGTTCACGCATCTGGCCTTGCTTGATCTTGTCGAATACGTCGGCGAGCGATACGGCGGCGGCGGAACGCTGCTGCTCATCCTTCTGCCGCTGCTTGCGTTCGGCGACGACTTCGCGCGCCTTCTTCTCGTCGGCGACGGCGTAGAACAGGTCGCCGCCCTCGGGTACCTCGGACAGACCGATGATCTCGACCGGCATACCCGGCGTCGCCTTCTGGACTTTCTTGCCCTTGTCGTCGAACATCGAACGTACACGTCCGACCGACATACCCGCGACGATGATGTCGCCGTGCTTGAGCGTGCCGTTCTGCACGAGGATCGTCGCGACGGGGCCGCGATTCTTGTCAAGGCGCGACTCGACGACGGTACCCTTGGCAGGACGGTCGGGATTGGCCTTGAGTTCGAGCATCTCGGCGGTCAGCGTGACCATCTCGAGCAGTTGATCGATGTTCGTACCCTTGAGCGCCGATACAGGGACGCAGATCGTCTCGCCGCCCCATTCTTCCGTAACGAGGCCGTACTCGGTGAGCTGCTGCTTGACGGTATCGGGATTGGCTTCGGGTTTATCTACTTTATTAATCGCGACGATGATCGTGACGCCCGCCTCTTTGGCGTGGTTGATCGCCTCGATGGTCTGCGGCATGATGCCGTCGTCGGCCGCGACGACGAGGATCGCGATGTCCGTGAGTTGCGCGCCGCGCGCACGCATCGACGTGAACGCCTCGTGACCCGGCGTGTCGAGGAACGTGATGGGATTGCCGTGTACCTCAACGGTGTACGCTCCGATGTGCTGCGTGATACCGCCCGCCTCGGTCGCGATGACATTGGCCGAACGGATCGTGTCGAGCAATTTTGTCTTGCCGTGGTCGACGTGTCCCATGACGACGACGACAGGCGGGCGCGACTGCAACTGCTCGGTCGTGTCCTCGACGTCGTTGAACAGGATCTCCTCGGCCGTACGCGTGATCTCACGCGTGACCTTCGCGCCGAACTCCATGGCGACGAGCGCGGCCGCGTCGTGCGTGATGGTCTGACTGACCGAAGCCATGACGCCGACCATGAATAGCTTCTTCGTGATCTGCGGGGCGGGTTGATTCAGCCTACGCGCAAGCTCGAGTACCGTGATCTCTTCGGGTATACTGACCTCGAGGACTTTCTTGCGCTGCTTCTCTTTTTGTTGTTGCTGCTGCTGTTGCTGCTGTTGTTGCTGTCTATTGCGCTGATTCTGCCGATTGTCGCGGTGCCGGTTGCGCTGCTGCTTCTGCGGACGCTGCTTCTGCGTCACAGGTTCGGCGGCCGCGTGCCTCTCGGGTACAAGCTCCTCGATGTGTTCGGTATCGAAGCGCGTGACGTCGACATTGCTCGTCGTGCGCGTCTCGATGTGGATCACTTTGCGCTGTACAGGCTCGTTGATCTTCTCGAGTTCGGCGAGTACCTCCTGCTTTTCGCGTTCGGCGCGTTCGGCGCGTTCGGCGTCGGCGGCGAGCTTCTCGAGCAGGAAGTCGAAATTCTCAACGCTAAACTTCTGCGTGTAGTAGTCGAGAATGACGTCGGCCTCTTTGATGTCGAGCGTACTCATATGATTCTTGGGTGGGAATCCGTGATCCTCGAGCAGCTGAATCAACTCTGTGCTCTTTTGGTTGATGTCCTTGGCGATACCGTGTATCCTGGGTTTGGTCATGCGTTTACCCCCTAATTCCTGATCCGTGATTATCGGTTGTAGGACGCAAACCCATTTGCGGTACAACCTATCGTTTATCTATATCCTCTATATTTTCTATATCCAACAAGGCGGCTTCGACCTCTAATGCGGTCTTAACCTCGTCGGATATCCGGCACTTTAGCGCGTATTCCAAACGCCTACCCTTGATGGCCTTGTTCACGCACGCCGCGTCGCGGCAGAGGTACGCGCTGCGCCCCGGCGTATATGCCGTCGCGATCGTCGCGTCGCCGTCCTTGGGCTTGGTGATGCGCACCAACGCACGCTGCGGGCGGTGCGTTCGGCACGCCACACACATACGTTGCGGCGCTGCCCTACTCATCGTCCCTCTTGATGTCGATCTTGTATCCTGTGAGTCGGCTGCCCAAGCGTACATTCTGTCCTTCGCGTCCAATCGCGAGGGACAGCGTGTCGGGCGATACGTAGACGGTGCAGATGCGGCTCTCTTTGTCGATATGCGACGACGTGACCTTGGCCGGGGCGAGTGCCGAGCGAATGAACTCCTCGGGATCCTCAAACCAATGCACGATGTCGATCTTCTCGCCGCCGATCTCATTGATGATACCTTGGATGCGCGCGCCGCGCGCGCCGATGCAGGTCCCGATCGGGTCGACGTTGCGATTGTTCGTCCAGACGGCCATCTTGGTGCGTGAGCCAGCCTCGCGCGCGATGGCCTTGATCTCAACGACCTTATCCTTGATCTCAGGCACCTCAAGCTCAAACAGACAGCGTACCAAGCCCGGGTGCGTGCGCGAGATATTGATCTGCGGCCCCTTATTGGTACGCGCGACTTCGGCGATATAGACCTTGATGTGCGTCCCCGGCGTGTACGTATCGGCGGGCGACTGTTCGCTCGGCGCGAGTACGGCCTCGACCTTGCCGATGTCGATGAGTACGTTGCGTTTCTCGATGCGGCGCACGATGCCCGTGAGCAGCTTGTGCTGCTTATCGGCGTACTCATTCCAGATGTTGCCGCGTTCGGCCTCCCGGATGCGCTGCATGACGACTTGCCGTGCGGCCGACGCCGCGATGCGTCCGAATGACGCGACCTCGACGGGAATCTCGACGGCGTCGCCGATGTTGTAGATGGGATTGATCTCGCGCGCCTCGGAGAGGCTGATCTCCTCGTTGCCGTACGGATGCTCGGTCACGTACTTGCGAATGAAGATGCTCATCGCGCCCGTATGCGGGTCGATGCGCACGAGTGCGTCCTCGTTGTCGTAATTCTTACGGTACGCGAGCCGCAGTGCGTCCTCCAACGCGCCGAGCAGCACCTCGCGTCCTATGCCACGGTCGACCTCAAACTGTGTGAGGAGTTCCAGAAAATTATCCATTGTTCCCGCAAAGACCACCTTTCGATGATATATCCGTCTTGCCCCAAAACCCATTCTGTAACAAGAAAGAGTGGTACATTCGACCATGTGAAAACTACGTTTCACATGGCCTTGACCCACTCTTTCTCGTATCCGCACAATGGCCGCATCGCATATAATCTACGTATATTTTATACACGATGCGGTACATGTTTAGTTACTCAAAAAGCGTATGCTTTCGCCAAGCATACGTCGCACAGATATAGTATACCACAATCACGGAATCTTTGCAAGCGTTTTTTGTAAACTGGGACGCCACAAAAATACTTGACACCCAAACATGGGTATGCTATACTATAGAAGCAGTGCCGGTGTGGCGGAACTGGTAGACGCACAGGACTTAAAATCCTGCGAAGCTCACCCTTCGTGTCGGTTCGACCCCGACCACCGGCACCACAGTGAGTGCAAGCACCAAGCACCTTCATCAGTATACAAACACCAGCCTTGCCCTATTGGACAGGCTTTTATTTTTGTTATAGTTTGCTATGGATAGGAAATACGATACCCTCATCTTTGCTTTCATCGCACTCATCATGGCGGCGCTGCTGCACTTCCTCACCGAACTCGCGTTCCGCGGCGACGCGGCGCTCATCGGACAGTACCTGCAGAGCGGTATGCCGTTGCTGCTATCGTACGGCATCACACTCGCCGTATGCCTGCTCTTCGTTGCGCTCACGGGACACATTGTCGTGGGATTCGGCGTCTCCTCGATCATCTTCGTCGTACTCGTATTCGTCAACGCGATCAAGTACGCCTCGCTCGCGACCGTGTTCGTGCCGCAGGATCTGTTTCGTGCGGGGCTCGCCGCGCGCTTCGGCGGCGACGTCGCATTCGCGCCCGACGCGACGTTCTGGCTATTCCTCGTCGTCTGGGCCATCGCGCTGTTCACAGTCTATATGTTGCTGCCCGATATACATATCAATATCCCTGTACGCATCATCCTGCTCGGCTTGTCGGGCGCGTATCTCGCGTTTATGTTGACCGCGACCGACTTCAAACTGACGTTCCTATCGAACAGCCACATCAAATACGATATGCTCGACCCCGATTACACCTACGCGTACAACGGGCTGACGCTCGGCTTTGCGCTGCACGCACGGTCGACGCTCACGCCCAAGCCGCCGCAGTACGATGTCTTCGCCGATACGTATGCATCCGTTGCCGCCGATGTCGAACCCAATCCCGACGCGCCGCTCGTGAATCCCACCAACATCATCTTCTACTTGAGCGAATCCTTCTGGGACGCGCACCGTATGCCAAAACTCCGCACGGGCAACGACCCGCTCAAAAACTACCGCCTGCTCGCGAGCCGCTTTCCGTCGGGCGAACTCATCGTACCGTCGTTCGGCGGCGCGACGATCAACACCGAGTTCGAGGTACTCACGGGGCTGTCGACGTCGTTCCTACCGCGTGGCACGTACCCGTTCCTGCAATACATGACCCGCGATCTCACATCGATCGCGTCGTTCTTGCGCGACGATGGCTGGCGTACCGTTGGCGTACACACCTACGACCGCGAATTCTACAGTCGCAACCTCGTGTACCCCATGCTCGGCTTCAACGAGTGGTACGGCGTCGAGGACATGATGCGCTACGACGTGAGCGGCGGGTATCTGTCCGACACACTGCTTGCCGACACGATTGCAGATCTGCTCACAGGCAACGACGCGGATTCGGTCAAGTTGCCGCCGCGCAAGAAGAATTACGCAGGGCAGATGATTTTTGCCATCTCAATGGAGAACCATCTGCCGTATTCCTCCAATAAATACGAGGATGACGTCGTCAACATCCTAAACGACGACCTAGCAGCTACCGAACACTCGACCCTCACAGGCTACCTCAACGGTACGGCGCGTGCCGACGCGGCGCTGAAATATCTGACCCAACGGCTCTCAGAGATCCCCGAGCGCACATTGCTCGTATTCTTCGGCGACCACCTGCCGCCGTTCGATGGACAGACAGTGTATACCAAGCTCGGTATGCTCGACACGCCGACGGCGTTCGACTGGACGGCGCAGCAGCGCTACAATCTGCACGCGACGCCGCTGCTGATCTGGGCGAACTACCCGATTGGGTTGCCGTCGCAAAAGCTCTCGATCGGGTCGAGCTTCCTGTCGTCGTACGTACTGCGCCACTATACGACGTATCAGGACAGTGACTACTTCAACGTGATCGGCGAGGTCAATCGGGACATGCGCGCCGTCAACGGGCAGGTCGTCGTCGACGCGAACGGCAACGCCTACACGGTCGCGCCCGATGAGTTGGCAAACAGCCTCGACCTCTACAACGGCATGACGTATAACGCGCTGTTCGACGGTGGCGGCGTGGTATCGCCATAGATGCAACCGCATCATCCCCCAATCGTGATAACCTACTACGATGCAGCGATATACCGGTCACATTTTAGGTAATCTCCGAATTGACATATTATATAAATCCTGTAATATATACTTATATAATTTGCTCAAAAAATCCATGACACGCATGGCGGAGGTAAATACGTGGAAGGTATACGCTACGCATGGAGTTTTATTCGCAAGTACAAACGACGGTACATATGCGGTCTGCTCATACTCGTGCTGACCAGTGCCTGCGCCGTCATCAACCCACGGCTCGCCGGTCTCATCGTCGATCGGCGTCGCGGGCGCGTCGCGCAGATACGCCAGCCGGCGCGTGAGCACCTGGTGGAGCGACT
>CAYPOE010000087.1:0-9455 GCA_964412285.1 uncultured Eubacteriales bacterium
GTATGACGGAAGTGTCGTTTGTGTATAAAAATATAGCGCAATTTGTAAAATTATATATAAATTGCCATAGGTGATCATACATGAATGTGAACTGGGATTATATCAATAAGCGTTTTGACGAATACTGGCACCTTGAGAATCACGATCGTCCGCTCATGACGTTGGCCATCAACCACGGGCATCTGCCGAGTCAACATGCCACGCACCGCGACCGCTGGCTCGACGTCGAGTATAACATCAAAGCCGCGCGATACGCGTTTGAGCATACGACGTTCCTCGGTGAAGGATTCCCCATGATGAACCCCAACCTCGGCCCCGACATCATGGCGGCCGTGACCAACGGCGGGATCGACATCGAGTTCGGGGCGAACACGTCGTGGGCGACGCGCCACATCGAGGACTGGTCAGCACAGCCTCCGCTCAAACTCGCACACAACGACTACTACAAAACCATCACCCAGCTGACCCAAGCTGCCATCGACGACGCAAAAGGCGACTATGTCGTCTGCGTGACCGATATACACAGTGGCATGGACGGTTTGGTCAGTCTACGCGGCGCGGAGCAGACCTGCATCGACATCGCAGACGAACCCGAAGAACTCGATAAGCGTCTGATCGAACTGTATGACTGCTGCACCGAGTTCTACACCGACCTCGAGAACATCATCCGAAAGAACCAGTCGTGCAGCACCAACTGGATGGGCATCATCAACGCGTCGCGCTGGTACGTCACGTCGTGCGACCTCGCCTGCATGGTGGGACACAATGACTGGATGCGCTTCATCCAGCCCGTACTCAACAAAGAACTCGACTTCTTCGGCAACTCGATCTTCCACCTCGACGGCCCCGACGCACTCCGCCACCTCGACACGCTGCTCGCCAATCCCAAGCTGTTCGGCATACAGTGGGTCTACGGCGCAGGACAGCCGTCCGCGCGCCACTGGCTCGACGTACTCAAACGCATACAGGCAGCAGGGAAGGGCATACACATCCACTGTGACGTCGAGGACGTACCCGTGCTCGTCGAACACCTCAAACCCGAAGGCGTCTGCATGACCGTAGGCTGCCCCGACGTCGATACCGCCAACGCACTACTCAAACTGCGTTCGCCGAAATAATATGCGCGGCACGATTGTACTGCTCAACGGCGCACCGCGCAGCGGCAAGTCGAGCATCGCGGCCGCATTGCAGGATACGCCCGACGCGCTCTGGATCAACCTCGGCGTAGACGCGTATATGCGCATGACGCCGCAGCATCTGCAACCCGGGATCGGGTTGCGACCCGGACGCGAGCGTCCCGACCTTGAACCGCACGTACAGTGCATGTATCACGCGCTGTACGCAAGCATTGCCGCGCACAGCCGCATGGGGATCCACGTCGTCGCCGACGTTGGGCATCACGACGATTACGCGACACTCGATGGCTTGTACGCATCCTGTCTGCATATCATAGAAGGTTTGCCGTACGTTACGGTCGGCGTACACTGTGCGCTCGACGAAATCATACGAAGGCGACAGACTACGGACTATCCCGCACTTGACGCGGACGGCAACGTATTGCCTGCGATTGTGCGCTGGCAAGAGTGCATCCACCGCGATAAGACCTATGACGTTACGGTGGATACCGCATGTATGTCGGCCGATGCGTGTGCGCAACTCATACGCAAGCACCTACTCTCTTTATCATAGACTATCACTTTGGAGGCACATATGTTTCCACGCACTACGGTAGGCGGCGTCTCCATGCCGCGTATGCTGATCGGTTCCAACTGGATCCTCGGGTATTCGCACCGCACCTCGTCGCACGACGAGATGATCAAAGCGCGCAACCACAATCCCGAGGCCGTATCCGAGATATTGCAAGTGTTCCTGAATGCGGGCATCGACGCGTTTATGGGACTGTTCAAGGATGCATTCTTGCAAGAGGCCATCGCCGACGCCGAAGCCAAGACGGGTAAGAAGATCATCATCATCGACACGCCGATTATCAACGTCGACGACACGCCCGAGGCGCGCAAAGAGGCCGAGGCGACGATCAAGGCGAGCAAGGCGTACGGTGCGACGTTCTGTCTGCCGCACCACTCGAGCGTCGAGCAATTGGTCAACAAGAATAAACAGGTCATCGACCGTCTGCCCGATTACTTATCCATGATCCGCGAGCAAGGCATGATCCCGGGTCTGTCTGCACATATGCCCGAGTGCATCATCTACAGCGACCAGAACGAGTACGACGTAGAGACCTATATCCAGATCTACAACTGTATGGGGTTCTTGATGCAAGTCGAGATCGAGTACATCCATAAGATCATCCACGCGGCGAAGAAGCCCGTCATGACGATCAAACCGTTTGCAGCCGGACGCTGCACGCCGTTTGTCGGACTCAACTTCAACTACAATACGCTGCGTGAGCAGGATATGGTCACAGTCGGTTGCTACACGCCGGCCGAGGCCGCCGAGGACATCGAGATCGGTCTCGCGGCGATTGAGCGTCGTATGCCGGGTACCAAGGGTCGCGGCAGTATGCACAAGACCGAGATCATGAAAGACTAATTCAATACCAATCAGGAGGCTACCATGACATACGCAATAGAAGAACGCGCGATATACGGCAAGTGTTTGGTGATGACAGACGGCGCGGTCAAGCTCGCCGTGACCGTTGACGTAGGGCCGCGCGTCGTTGAGTACAGCGTCAATGGCAAGAACATCATGTTCAACGACGTGAACGATAAGTTCAATCAGAATAACAATCCGACGTTCGAGGTGTTCGGCGCGGACAAGGGCTACTGGCACATCTACGGCGGCCACCGCATCTGGACGTCGCCCGAGGCGATGCCGCGCAGCTACTATCCTGACAACGCGCCTGTCGCTTACGAAGTCGACGGCGATACCGTGACATTCACGCCGCCGTCGCAAGTGTGGACGGGTACGGACTTCAAACTCACGATTACGCTGAAAGATGGCAAGGCACACGTCGTCAACTCCATCACGAATACGTCGGCGTGGGATTCCACGTTCGCAGTGTGGGCGTTGACCGTTATGAAGGTCGGCGGCCTCGAAGTCGTGCCGTATCCGTTTGGAGATCCCAACGCACTGCTCGCCAACCGTACGCTCGCCATCTGGCCGTACAGCAACATGAGCGACGAACGCGTCAACTGGGGTACCAAGTATATTCGCATCAATGCGACGGAGAAGGATCAGGCGTTCAAGCTCGGTCTCAACAACGAGCGGGGGTTCGCACTGTACTTCATCGACGGTGCGCTGTTTGTCAAGCAGCACAAGCACTGCAACTGCGTCACGTATCCCGACGGCGGCTGCTCGTTCGAGACCTACACCAACGGCAGCTTCATTGAAATGGAAACGCTCGGCGCGTTGCAGTCGGTTGCGGCAGGACAGACTGTCTCGCACGAGGAGTGGTGGGCGATCTACGACGACATCACTGTGCCCGCCGACGAGTGCGCGATTGATGCAACGGTGGAGAAATATGTATGTTAGGGTTTAACATTGGATTGATTGGCGCGGGCAACATGGGCCGCGCCATCATCCATGGCCTGCTCGAGGGCGGGGTATCACCCCAACGATTGCATGTCTACGATGTATTCGCCCCGTGCTGTGAGCCGTTGGCCGCGCGCGGCGTACACATCGGACGCAGCATTGAGGATGTATGCATCGAGTCCTATGTCGTCATCATCGCGGTCAAGCCTAAGGACGTGGCGTACGCGCTATCGCGCTGTACGGCGGACAAGTTGTATATCTCGATTGCGATGGGTCTGACCACGGATACACTGCAATCGTATGCACCCGGCGGCGCGCGCGTTGTGCGCGTGATGCCGAATATGCCCACCGAGATCCGGCAGGGCGTGAGCGTCGTCGCGCGTACTGAAAATACGTCTGACAGCGATATAGACGTAGCGCGTCGCATGTTTGAATGCATCGGCGCGGTCGAGGTTGTAGACGAGTCGCTGATGGATGCGGTTGTCGCGATTTCAGGCAGCGGCCCCGCGTATGTGTTCGCGTTCATCGAGGCCTTGGCCGACGCGGGCGTACGCGAGGGATTGCCGCGCGACATCGCGTACCGCTTGGCGGCAAGTATGGTGCAGGGTAGTGCCGCGATGGTAGTGGGCGGAACGCACCCGGCTGTACTCAAGGATAAAGTGTGTTCGCCTGCGGGTACCACGATCGACGCGATCTGTGCGCTCGAGGCCAATGGCTTCGGCCACGCCGTACATGAGGCTGTGTCTGCCGCCGCGCGCAAGAGCCGCGCGACTGCGGGTCGCTGACGCGTCATGCTACAAAATATAAATACGATATGTAAAGGAAATTGAATGAAATATTTACGGAATGCAGTCATCATGTTGGCCGTATGCGCATTGCTCGCAGCGTGCGGTACTACGGCCAAGGAATCCACCGTGCTCACCGTCAATGGCACGCCGATCGGCGAGTGGCGATTCACATTTACCCTGAACCAGATCAAGATACAGGCCATGAACGACCAGATCATCGACGATGAGCAGGCGTTTTGGAATAAGGCCGTATCCGACGGCAAGACGATGCGCGACCTCGTTGTCGAGAGCGCGGTCAAGAGCCTGACGCGCGAGGTCGTCATCGATCAGATGGCCAAGAAAGAGAGCGTCGCGTTGACCACGGACGATCTTGGCGCGATCGACGGATACATCAAGGCGCAGAAAGATCAGGGCGGCGAGGCCGAGTTCAACCAGTGGCTTACCGACAACGACATCACGGAGCAGCAGTTCAAGGAGTTGTATCAGACGATCTTCAAGGAACAGAAACTCTACGAGAAGCTGTCAGCTGACGTGACAGAGCAAGAAATGCTCGATTACTACAACGGTATGGTGCGCGTCAAGCACATCCTGCGCATCACGTCCGACGCCGAGACAGGCCTGCCGCTGTCGCAATCCGAGAAGGACACCGTGCGTTCTGAGATGGAGGCCATCTATAACAACGCCGCGAGCGGTACGGATTTCGACGAACTCGTGGCCGAACACTCCGAGGATCCGGGTTCGTTCTCGAATCCCAGCGGCTATCTCGTGGGCAAGAACAGCGGTATGGTCAAGGCGTTTGAGGACGCGTCGCTCGCACTCGATATGGACGAACTGTCACCCATCATCGAGACCGAGTACGGCTATCACATCATCAAGCGTGTCGAGAATCCCGAGTCCGATTTCGAGCCGAACAAGGACGCCGTCAAGAGCGCCATCGTCGAGAACCTCTTGGCCTCCGAGTTAGACAAAGCCACGGTTGATACCAACGATGAATTGGTCAACGAGTGCTTTGACAAAAAGAAATAACAAGCGAGACCAGGGCAGTCATTCACAACATCACATATTATGAGCGTATACGAAATGCAGCGCGGCAATGCAGCGCCGTATTTCGTATATCGTTTTTGGAGGCACTATGCCGTTTTCCGCCAAAGACAGAAACATATTGCGCATCCTCGCGATGCAGGTCGCCGAGATTGCCGCGCTGCCGATTCAGAACGAGACCATAGAACTCTGGAAGCGCCACAATGCGCTGCGTCCCGTACGCCCCATGGCGACGATCGATCAGTTCCCGTGGGGAGAACTCACACACTGTGACCTATCGTTGCAGACGCAGTGCGGCGACGACTTTGCCGTGGCGATTGAGACGCAGTTGCGCCGTACGCTCTGGCAGTGGCGCAACTGTCCGGCCGATATGGTTGTGCATCCGTACTTCAATTTGCACAAGGTCATCGTCAATAAGGCCCCGATTACCGTGGGTCGCACGCATACTTTGAAGTACGACAGCGTCAACGAGGTCGTCGCGCAGGAGTACGAGGATTCACTCAATACGGATGAGGTCGTCGCGGCACTGCCCATGCCGATGATCTGGTACAACGAGGCGGCGACGATGGAGCGATACAATCTGCTCAATGACGCGTTTGGTGACATCCTGCCGATCAAGCTGCGCGGCGAGGTGTTCAACCACAACGTCTGGGATCAGATCTCGACGTTGAAGTCCGTCAACGCCATTTTGTACGACATCATCGACCGTCCCGCGTTCGTGCACAGCGTCATCAAACGCATGGCTGACATCCGCATCGAGTACAAGCGGCAGGTTGTCGAGAAGGGATTGCTCGACGCTGCGCCCGAGATCGTGCATTGCAGCGGCGCGTATTGCTATGATCTGCCGACGCACGGGTATGATCCCAGTCAGCCCCAGCCGCGCGACACATGGGCGTCGGGTATGGCGCAGCTGTTCAGCACGGTATCGCCCGCGATGCACGACGAATTTGAGATCGAGTATGCGCTGCCGTTCTACGCCGATTTTGGTTACGTATACTACGGCTGTTGCGAACCGCTCGACAAGAAGATCGACATCATACGCCGCATCAAGAATGTCCGCAAGATCAGCATGAGTCCGTGGGCTGACGTCGAGAACGGCGCGCGGCAGATGGGGTCAAACTATATCGCGGTGAGCAAGCCCAATCCTGCGTTCCTGTCGGGCGATACGTTCAGCACAGAGAACATCGCCCATGAGATCAACCACGTCATCACATCGTGCAACAAGCACGGTACGCCGTGTGAGTTCAACCTCAAGGACATCTCGACCTGCATGTACGAGCCGCAGCGCATCCGCGCGTGGAACGATACGGTCATGGGGATACTACGGCGTTGCGCGTATTAGGCATAGACCCGGGTTTGGCGACGGTGGGTTTTGCGATTGTGGACGGTGATACCCATCGCGCGGCCGCCGTCGAGTACGGCACGGTCACGTCGCCCGCGGGGATCGCGGTACCCGTGCGGCTTAAGATGGTCTACGACGACGTGAGTTATATCATCGAGCGATTCAAGCCCGACTGCATGGCAATCGAGACGCTACTGTTTAACAACAACGCCAAGACTGCGATCGTAGTCGGACAGGCGCGCGGTGTGTTGATTTTGTGTGCGGCAAACGCAGGACTCCCCATACACGAGTACACGCCGCTGCAAGTCAAACAGGCTGTGACGGGCTACGGTCGCGCCGACAAGAATCAGGTCGGTATGATGGTGCAACGGATACTGGGATTGCATGAGATCCCACGCCCCGACGATGCGGCCGACGCAGTCGCAGTCGCACTGTGTCGCATACGGACGGGGTTGGCGCGGTAGTACGACGCGGCGTGCAGTTGGGTCAAAGGGCAAAGTCAGATTCGCTACACAAAAACAGGGTTACGGCATATGCCGTAACCCTGTTTGATTTACAATGCAAATCGCTTACTCGATTGGATTACTTCACTAACGTCTTCATGAAATACAGCGCGCCAGAGGGCGACATGTAGATGCCCGTTATCTTCGCGGGATCGTACAGGAAGCTGTACGTGTAATGGAATACAGGTATGCAACCCATGTCGTCTATGAGGATCTGCTCCATCTCGTGTACAATGTCCATGCGCGCCTTGGTGTCGGCTGTCTTTGTACCCTGGACGAATAACTCATCGTACTTCTCGTTGAAATAATGACCCTCGTTGATGCCAGAATCCTTCGTGAATACGTTCATCATGCCGATGGGATCGTTATAATCGGCAAGCCAACCCTGACGGGTGACATCGAATCCGCCGCTCTTACGAATTTCAGCCATGGCGGCGCCTTCTACAGCGGACAGATTGACCTTGATACCAAGTTCTGTTTCCCATGTGGACTGCAACGATTCTGCGATGGCCTTGTTGTCAACGGTTACATTGTACAGGAACTCCATGACCGGGAAGCCTTCGCCATTGGGATAACCGGCTTCGGCGAGCAAGTCGCGCGCCTTCTGGATGTTGGCGTCCATATCGTCATAGTTGAGCAGGTCGCCACCCTCTTCGCGGAAATCCTTGCCGGCTTCGCTGCCGCCAAAGCCCGGACCTACCCACGCCTTCGCGGGGATGTTGCGGCCATTCAGTACGTTGCTGACGATGTAATTGGGGTCGACGCAGAGTGCAAGTGCTTTGCGTACGCGTGCGTCGTTGTACGGTTCCTTGGTCTGGTTGATCATGAGGAAGAACGTACCCAGACGCGGCTCCTTGTGATACACGCCTTCGTTGATCAGACGCGGAATCTCTTCGGAAGGCATCGTCGATGTGAAGTTGATCTCGCCCGCCGTGAATGCGCCCAACGCCGCGTTCTCATCCTGGAGGAACATGAACTCGATCGAATCGGGTACTTGACGCGTCTTGTCATAGTAGTACTCGTTGCGCTCTAACTTGAAGCCCAGATCCGGATCATACTCAACCATCTTATACGGACCGTTGCCGATGTTGGCCTCGAGGTTCTGCGACCACTTGCCCTCGTTGCCCTCGTCGCCCTGCTTCGCCACGTCGCTGCGCAGCGGGAAGAATGTCGAACCCGAGATGATGTCCTCGAAATACGGAACCGGATCTTCGAGCGTTACCTCGAATGTCATCTCGTCGACGAGCTTGCAGCCAAATTCGCTAAGCGGTACTTCGCCTGCCCAGCAAGCGCGGCCATTCTTGATGAAGCCACCCAAGTCGGGACCGTTGTTGGCCGCCAGTTCGGGATCTACGAGGCGCGTGAACGCGAATACGAAATCTTCTGCGGTAACAGCCTTGCCGTCAGACCATTTGGCGTCGTCGCGGATCGTGAAGGTGTACACCATACCGTCTTCACTGACGGTATAATCCTTACACATACCATTCTTGAGGATGCCGCCTGCGTCGTAATAGAACAGACCCTCAAACATCTGCGTCATGTAAATCGACGAATCCGCGCCGGAATTATACTGCGGATCGAAGATGGCGCCCGTGCTACCTACCGAGATGATCAGCGATTCTCCCGCCGTGACTTCTGCGGTGGTATCGGCTTCCGGTGTAGCTTCTTCCGTTTCTTTTGTGTCTTCGGTTTTCTCTTCCGTCGACGTTGTGTCATCGGCCGTTGTGGTATCTTCGGCCGTTGTCTCGGTCTTTGTTTCGGTCGTCGTATTGTTGTCAGTAGTGGTGGTACTGCCGCCTCCGCATGACGTCAAGGCCAGCATACATACAAACAACAAGATTGCACAAATACGTTTTAACATGTTTCCTCCTATTAATTATTTGAAAGGGCTACAGTAGATACCGCAGTTCCTATTCAACATGAGATACTGCATACTGCACAAACGTTTATTGATACGCAGCGTTCAGTTTAAGTGGCTACGTGACATGCAACTTGATGTTCGGCCGATACATGTTTGAGTTCAGGCATGACCTGCTTGCATATGTCTTTTGCGATGGGACAACGTGTGCTAAACGGGCAACCGCTCGGCGGATTGAGCGGACTCGGTACGTCGCCGACTAAGATATGCCGCTTAGCCTCTCGATTCAGCTTGGGATCAGGTACGGGTATGGCCGAGAGCAGGGCTTTCGTATATGGGTGCAGCGGATTCTTGTATAGGTCGATGGCCAGATTGTTCTCGACGATGTGGCCGAGATATGTGCCGCGACGCAAGCGCTCAATAAACCCACC
>CAYPOE010000088.1:0-9117 GCA_964412285.1 uncultured Eubacteriales bacterium
CTACGACTGGTTCATATCCAGCAACCGCATCCCTGAACTCAACAAGATCTACATGGAGGCGTACGGCAAGTTGTACGACTTCTACAAGTTTCTGTTCGTAGCGGGACTGACCGGCGATGTGCAGGCGCGCGCGTTGACTGTGCGTCGGGTGGCGCTCAAGGAAAACAAAGCTGTGTACAAACCCGCATACGTCGCCGCGTTGCGCGCCGTGGGCGTAGTCTGCCGCGCGAACAAGAGCGACGTGATTCTGGAGTGCGACGCGGACGGTCTGTTCGACGCGCTGCATGTGCTGACGCAGATCAACGATGTGCGCAATGTGGCGCGCTGCTCCTTCGACGCGTCGAATCGCGATCTCGCATGTTTGATCCATCGGATCGACGCGCTGTATGCGTACGGCGGCTTCCTGATCGACTTCGTGACGCGCCTGACGCAGGCGGGTTATACGCAGACGATCCATGTGGATTTCGGCAAGACGGCATTGGGGTTCCGGCTCGATTACAGCATCGGCGGTGCGAACACGGGGTTTAGGATCACGTACAACGGGCGCATGAAGGATCTATTCCGTTTGGGTACGATGTCGGGTACGGGCGAGAAGGCCATGCTCGAGGATTTCGACAACCTGCATCCCGCGTTGCAGAAGCACTTCATAGCCATCTGCAAGCCGTGTACCCGCTGTCTCGGCTGCACCAAAGGCGGCAAGTCCAAGGTGTTCACGGTGGATGTGCGGTATCAGGGAGAGGCACACAGCCTCTGCCCACAGTATCCGCGGCACGAGTGGGAGCGCATCGACGAGGCGTTGGCGGATACGCTATTGATCTACCTCGATACGCAGCGGCGATACGTATGAACCCATGAACCGCCGATCACTATGTCCGGCGGATAAAGTTCGTCATCACGAGCGGCGGCTCCTCGGGCAACGCGACGTTGCTCTGCCGCTTGCACTGAATCAGATACGCCATGTTATTGGCCAGCACCTTCATCACGCGCACGCCCTCTTCGTCGGCGTAGACGTCCTCGGGCGTGTAGCCGTGGATGCCGTTCCAATAGCAGGACGAGACGACGGGCATCTGCGAGATCGTGAAGTATTTGTTGAGCTGATCAAACGTAGCGGTCGCGCCGCCGCGTCTGCAACTCACGATGCACGCGCCGAACTTGAGCCGCTTGGCCGACGGTTCGAGGCTGTAGAACAGGCGGTCGAAGAATGAGGTCGCCGCCCCGGTGGCCGACGCAAAGTGTACGGCGGAACCGAGGATGATGCCGTCCGCATGTCGGAGCGCCTCGCCGACCTCGTTGACCGCGTCGTCGTCAAACACGCATCGACCGGCCTTGCCCGGCTGCTTGCAGGCTCTGCAAGCGGTGCAGCCTACGATGGGCTTTCTGCCCACTTGAAAAATCTGGGATTCCATGCCGTGGGTCGCCAACTGCTCTTGGATGATGCGCAGTCCCGTGTATGTACAGCCGTTGGCGTTGGGACTGCCATTTACCAATACTACGTTCATTCGGATACCTCCATAGGATTCGATCAAGATTCTCTTAACGTTATTATACACCTCTGGAGTTACTCCATGTCAAGCGTTTTATTTCTATCTTAAATTTCTATCTTCAATTTCTATCTTCAATGTCCCATCCACTTTTTATCCTCGACCTCTACAGTTGCAGTCGACCCCTGTGGCTGAATCTGGGTATGCTTTTGATAAAGGAAAGGGCAGGGCTGCACCCGACCTACATCGGTCGGCTGGAACGCGGCGAAAAAATGCGACGCTGGAAAGCGTCGCAAAAGTTGTTGGGGCATACACTCTTACTTTCATCCAAACGTAGCCTCTTTGAGATCCAAATAATACAGGTAGTTCTCCCACGACACGTCGGGCGGGCAACGGTGATCGCAGTGTGGGATGTATCCGCCGCGCTCGACCAAGGGTTCGAGCGTCTTCATATACGCCTTGATCGCGTCCTTACCCTCGATCATCTGAATCTTATCGAATCCCCCGATGATGCGCAGGTCTTTGCCGTAGGTCTCGAGCAGTTCGGCCGGATGCGCACAGCAGTTGACCTCGAACGGGAAGAGGCAGTTGATGCCGCCCTCGATCAGGTACGGCATGATGTGCCGTACATCGCCGTCGCAGTCGGTATACCAGAGGTCGACGCCGTGCTCCTTGAGCAACTTGCCGATGCGCTTGTAGCGCGGGGTCACGACGTTCTTAAAGAAGTCGATCGACACGATTGGGCCGTTCTTGTAGCAGATGTCCTCCCAGCCCGCGCCGAAGTCGAACTGCACGACGGGCAGCACCTGCTTCAAGTACTCCTCGACGAGTACGCAGGCCGTCTCGACCATATCCTCGACCATATCGGGGTAGTCGTAGACCGCGTACGCGAGTCCCTCGAACGTGAGCATGTCGCGGATCTTGCCGATCATGGAGCCTGTCGACACGCCGAGCGGGTAGTCGCGGTTCTCGTACTTTGCCTTGAGCTGCTGCAGATCACCCTCTGACAATGTACGCAGTGGATCGGCGCGGTTGAGGTGTTCCTCTTTCATGCGCTTCCAGTCCTCGGGCGTCTCGACCGAGGACTTGGTGTAGTGCGGGATGGTACTGTGGCCGTCCTTGGGGACTTCAGCGTAGAGTCCGTCGCCGTTGATGATGGTCTGGGTCGTCGCGGTCTCGGATACGACGCGCTGCTCAATCGGCGGGGACATCCAGATATTACCCCAGACGGTGTGGATGGGATCGAACGCGAAGAAGGCGTTGGCTTGTCCCTCATTCGTGATGCCGTTGTCGACGAACGCCTGCCACTCGGTGTAGTTCTCGTCCCAGTAGCCGAACTCCATGTTGAAGCAGCGGTCGAACGGTTGGTAGTGCATCTGCGCGTTGAAGCGTTCGCGCGGCGTCATGGTGCCGCGCCACGGCTTGCGGATGGGTGTGATGGACATGATTTACCTCTGTCGATATAAGATGTACGGTGTAAGTATAGTCTTGATCTGGCTTTGTGTGTACAGGGATATTGTAGCGATTCAAGCTGCGTTTGTCAATACTGATTTTGATTGGGCAAAAAATCTGGTTGACAAACGCAGCATCGCGGGATATAATAATACTACAGTATGTAACGGGAAACGCCGTCAACGCTTCCCGCGAGGCCTTGCAGCTTGGACGATCAGGTTTCACGGTCTAAAAGAATGAATTATATTGGATTAAAACAACCGTTGACCTTTGGGATTGGGACGGTTGTTTTTAATTAAGCCGACTACATAGCCTGTGATACACACTACGTTATACCAGTGCATACACGCAAAAACGGCTACCAACTTAACGACTTCCGTCACGCTCATATACTACACCTCCTTTCTCAGAAAATCCGAAGGGAGGCTTACACATCCAAGGGCATCACCGTCCTTAGAAATTCCTCAGACCGCTACCGCCCAATCGTATGAAAGCTGTTGCAGCTCTCGAGAAATAGTATACTACATATCACGACAAATGGCAACAGGCTACGCGGCACTCGATCACAATATCTCGTGATGGTGCGTCACGTAGCCTGGTTTTGATTCGCTATATCTGCCCTGCGACGATATTCACCGCCTGCGGCAAGATCGCGTGCTCGACCTCGAGTACGCGCGCGGCGAGTGTATCCGGCGTATCGCCCTCGAGGACGGGGACGCTGCGCTGGATGATGATCTCGCCACCGTCGACGACCTCGGTCGTGTAGTGTACCGTCGCACCGCTGTAGCGTTCTCCTGCGGCGAGTACAGCTTCATGCACGTGGCGGCCATAGTACCCCATGCCGCCGAACTTGGGCAGCAGTGCAGGGTGGATGTTGAGGATGCGGCGCGGGTACGCGTCGAGCACGGGCTGGCCGAGGATCGTCAGATACCCGGCCTCCACGATGAGGTCGGCTTGATATTCGCGCAACGCGTCGAGCATCAGTGCGTCGAAATTGGCCTCGTCGTCGCGCTTGCGGATCACGCGCGCGGGTACGCCGTAGTCTGCGGCGCGCTGTATCGCGCCCGCCTTGTGGTTGCCCGCGATGACGCCGGCCACGTGTGCGCGGAGTAGGCCGCTGCGTTCGGCCTCGATCAACGAGACCATGTTCGAGCCGCCGCCCGAAACGAGTATGACGATGTTGGGTGGGGTGTTGCGTGACTGCGACGTGTGCGACATAATGGGCCTCGATGGTTTCACGTGAAACATTCTATAAGATCTCGATCGTATCGGACGCCACGACGTCGCCGATCACGGTTGCGCCGACGTGCGGACGCAGTGCGGCGAGTGCCGCGTCGACGGACGACGGCGGTACGGCGACGACCATGCCGACGCCCATGTTGAAGATGTTGTACATCTCGGCGCGCTGCAGATTGCCGCGCCGCTCGAGGATCTCGAAGATGGGCAGCGGCACGATCTTACTCGTATCGATGCGCGGCGACAGACCCTTGTTCATCATGCGCGGGATGTTCTCGACGAAGCCGCCGCCCGTGATGTTGGCGACGCCGTGTACCTCGCACGCGCCGATCACGGCCGCGATGGCCTTGGCGTAGAGCTGCGTCGGGATCAAGAGTACTTCGCCGACCGTCTTGCCGTCGTAGAGCGGCTCGCGCAGTACGGCGGCGTTGTCGTCGCCGATGCCAAAGACCTTGCGCACGAGCGAGTAACCGTTGGAATGGATGCCCGTCGATGCGAGGCCGATGAGCACGTCGCCTGCTTTGACCATGTCGGTGCGCAACGCCTTATCGTAGTCGACGACGCCGACTGCGAATCCCGCGAGGTCGAAGTCGTTGCCTGCGTAGAATCCCGGCATCTCGGCGGTTTCGCCGCCGATCAGCGCGCAGCCCGACTGTACGCAGCCCTCGGCTACGCCGGCGATGACCTGCTCGACGAGTTGGGGGCGCGTGTGGCTCGAGACGAAGTAGTCGAGGAAGTAGAGGGGCTGGGCGCCGCAGCAGATGACGTCGTTGACGCACATCGCGACGCAGTCGATGCCGATGGTCGAGCAGTCGTCCATGAGGATGGCGAGGCGCAGTTTGGTACCCGCGCTGTCGGTACCCGACACGAGTACGGGTTTGGTCATGCCCGAGAGGTCGGGCAGATACATCGAACCGAACCCGCCGATGCCGTCGACGACGCCGCCGTTGTAGGTTCTCTTGGCGTGCGGCAGGATGCGTTTGACCGCGTCGTACCCGGCCTCTATGTCTACGCCTGCGGCCTTGTATGCTGTACTCATAGTTTTATCTCCGAATTGTGTGATATTTATGCCTGTTGCGTTCTATTTATGAAACCTATGTTTGGGGTCTATCCTGATTGCGATAAAGCTATCGCCCTCTATGAAGCCGTGTATGCGAAACGTTTCAGACAATTCATAGTGATAGACCTGCCTGCCGTTGTATAGATCGTCTGTATCCGGCGGATGCATGTATAATTGATCGACCTGCGAGAATGTCATAGCGGATACCTTGTCCAGAAATCGTTGAAATGCCTTCAAATCATCGGGCTTGGTATCCTTGAACGTATAATGATTTTGCAACTTATACCGAAAAGCCAGCTTGAACGGCACATCATTACGCGCGGTCAACTGGCCGACCGCGCTTTGTGTTGCATTGCGACTTGTTAAAGAATGGGGCGGCGATGTGTTCTTCTGCGTGAGTTTCTTGCTCATCACTCTTCGCCGCCTTCGTATATCGAACGGTAATATTCTTTCATGTCACGCGGATGGATTTTGTTGCTGCAATTTTCGTGAGGGGAGCAACCCTTGCGCGCATTGATCCACGGCGGCTCGGTGTGCGTGAGGGCTTCCAATGCATTGCCTGACGAATCGCCGTAGGTTGCATAGACGCTTTCGAGCAATTCCAACGTCTTTGCGTCGACGTTGACGACATCGCTGGGATACAAGTTCTTCCAACCACTACCTTTATACGCATCATACAGCGCGGGACAGACGGGGCCGTGCATCCATGCCTCAAAATCCTGCTGTATCAGGGGTTCGTCCAACAATGCATAGCTCCATGCCTGCGCATAATAACAGAGCTTTTGCAGCTTTTTGTGAGTCATAGGCGATTTTAGCAAAAACCATTCGGCGATCGTGTGAACGTCGTAAACCATATTCATCACCCTCCTCATGATTATTATACACGTTTTGCGCCGTATAAGTCAAACGTTATATTGCGTCGTGGCGACAGAATCCGCGCACGTATATCGTGCATAAGTTTGCTTGATATAATTTGTGCAATGTCACAATTGATTTGTTTTCAAAGATAGCATATACTATGGATAGTGGATATGTTTTATCCACTGATACCTTGCATTAGCAGGGGTGCATGAATAGCGGTTTCCTCGTCCACCAAAAAATGAGGGTTTTCAAAGCGGTTTCCTCGTCCACCAAAAAATGAGGGCTATAAAGCCAAATGCGAGGGGGTAACTCCCCTCGTTTCACTATCACGATACAGGGGATGCCATTGACCGTGACAGCGATGTCATCAAAGCGCGCGCACAAAAGCTCTATGCCCATTGCATTGCAGATCCCAACTCCAAACTCGCCGCACGTTGCTGCAACTTCACCCTACTCGAACGCGTCGCCGCACAGTATCAGCCGCAATAACATACATATCGAACAAACCCCCGCCCGATTGCATCGCATTCGTGCGGGGGTTTCTCGTTCGACGCTATCCCCTGATCAGCGCCACAACCAACGCCGTCACATCGGCGGGATTCACGCCGCGTACCTGTGCGGCTTGTCCGACCGTCATCGGACGGATGCGCGCCAACGCCTTGGAGGCTTCGATCCGCATACCCGGGATACCGTCGTAGACGAAGCCGTCGGGGATCCGGCGATTCTCGTACTTTTGCTCGCGTTCGTACTCGCGCCGCTGCTTCTCGATGTACCCCGCGTACTTGACGTCGATCTCGGCGGACCGCAGCACGTCGTCGCCGTACGGCAACGCCATCACGTCGCGCAGCAGGTCGACCCGCACCTCGGGGCGACACAGCAGCGCGTACGCCGTCGCGCCCGTCGTGAGCGGCGCGGTACCTGCACCCGCCAGCATGGTGTTGACCGCGTCGGACGGCGGCAGCACGGTCTGCCGCAGCAGCTCGATCGCCTCCGCGATCTGCGCGTACCGCCGCTGCGTCGCGGCGTACCGCCCGTCACTGATCAATCCGTAGCGGTGGCCGTACCCCGACAGCCGCATGTCGGCGTTGTCTGCGCGCAGCAGCAAACGGTGTTCGCACCGCGCCGTCATCATGCGATACGGCTCGTCGGTACCCTTGGTCGTGAGGTCGCCGACCATGACGCCGATGTAGCCGTCCGACCGCGACAGGATCAGCGGCTCCTGCCCGTTCAGCATCGCCGCCGCGTTGATCCCTGCGACCAAGCCGCCCGCGGCCGCCTCCTCGTAACCCGAAGTGCCGCAGATCTGGCCGCCGAAGTAGAGGCCCAGGATGTCTTTGTAGCCGAGTGTCGGATACAGATGCAGCGTGTCCACGCACGCATACTCAATCGCGTAGCCGTAGCGCGTGATCACGGCGTTTTCGAGTCCCGCAATGGAGTGTACAAGGTCGTCCTGCACGTCCTCGGGCAGCGACGTAGACAGTCCGCCGACGTATAATTCGCCGCTCTCATGGCCCGTGGGTTCGATGAACAACTGGTGCCGATCCTTGTCTGCAAACCGCATGACTTTGTCTTCGATGGACGGGCAGTAGCGCGGCCCCACGCCTTCGATGCGTCCCGCGTAGAGTGGGGAACGGTGCAGGTTGGCGCGGATCAGGTCGTGTGTGTGCTGATTCGTGTATGTGATGTGGCAGACCGCGCTGTCGCGCAGCGCGTTGCCGTCGTAGTGCGACGGGTCGAACGAGAACCCGCCCACGCCGGATTCGCTGTGTTGCGATTGCAGCGCGGCGTAGTCGACGCTGCTCGCGAGGATGCGCGGCGGCGTACCCGTCTTGAACCGGCGCAGCGGTACGCCCAGTTCGTGCAGCCGTTCGCACAAGAGTACCGACGGCGCGGAGCAGTCGGGGCCGCTGTCGTAGCTCGCCTCGCCGACGTGTACGCGTCCGGCCAAATACGTGCCTGTCGCAAGCACGACTGCGTCGCAGTCGTAGCGGTAGCCGCTGCGCAGTGTGACGCTGCGCACGCGTCCGTCGGCGACTGTGATGTCGCAGACTTCGCCCTGTCGTAGCGACAGGTTGGGCGTAGATTCGAGCAGCCGCTTCATGCGCGCGTTGTACGCACGGCGGTCGGACTGCACGCGCAGCGACTGCACGGCGGGGCCGCGACTTTGGCCCAGGATGCGCGATTGCAGCGACGTGCAGTCGGCGACGACGCCCATGATCCCGCCGAGCGCGTCGATCTCGCGCACGATGTGACCCTTGCTGCTGCCGCCGACCGACGGGTTGCACGGCATGTTGGCGACTGCGTCGAGCGACAGCGTGAGCAGCAGCGTACGCCTGCCCATGATAGCGGCGGCGTGTGCGGCTTCGCAGCCCGCGTGTCCTGCGCCGACGACGATGACGTCGTAGTGGGGTGTATGGCTCATAAGATACCGTATTCTTTACATAATGCATATGCTACGCATATGCTGACATATAAAAGAACCGTGATAGAGAGCTCGTCTCTACCCGGTTCATATGTTGACCCACACAGGGGGTTATTTACTATAGTCCATCATATCATATGAGGATATGCTTGTCAACGATAAATTTTTGCTCATTCAATCCGCTTTTTGGGATTCGGCACGGGGGAGTATGCTCATACTCTTGCGATGAATAACTTCTTGGATTGTTATAAAATACTGTAGTAGCTACCTTGTTTCTTTTTACTGGTTTTCTTTAGGATCGCAACATCTTCTGAAAATTCGTTTATATTGTTGTAGCGTTTACCTTTGCTCGTAACGCCACCAATGGATATACTGGAAATCGCGAAGTTTTCTGTGACGCCATTGCGGTTTTTTGATATGATGTATCCCCTTTTAACATCCTCCTCGCGATATAAGGATCGAACATTTTTCTCGAAATACTTGATAACCAATTTGCAAAAGTTCTCCCCATCATCGTAGTCTGCAATTACAATGAAATCATCACCACCGATATGACCTATAAATTCATTTTGAACCGAACATTTTTTGAGAGTATCAGCCACCAA
>CAYPOE010000088.1:9127-9357 GCA_964412285.1 uncultured Eubacteriales bacterium
TCGCCGTTTTCAAATCCATAAGCATCATTATAAGCCTTGAAATTATCAAGGTCGTAATACGTAATGCAGTAAGGATTATCGCTGAATATTCTCGAAACAATTTCTTTTTCTATTAGTAGGTTGCCCGGCAGGCCTGTAAGAGGATTAGAATGCATGGCAGAATCAATTTCAATCTTTGTACATGCTTCCAATAGCTCTTTAATGGTTACTATCCCGTAATATTTTTTGTC
>CAYPOE010000089.1:0-9229 GCA_964412285.1 uncultured Eubacteriales bacterium
TCCTTCATTATGGTTCGCATTTTCCGCCAAATACAAACCATGGCTAATATAAATACTCTGTAGTTATTCTATAGTGGCAGTATACCAAAAACCAATCCCTACGTCACGCACTTGTCCTATTTCCCCCGCAGCGTATCGTACAGCGGCTGCAACACCGCGCAGTCCGGCGGCGCGTACGCCTTGGCATACGTGAGCCGATTGTAGTGCGTCGTGAGGAAGTCGAGCGCACCCGCGTAGTCTTGCCCGAGCCACGGCAATGCCGCGCGCGCCAGCTCGTTGGGCGTGAGGTGCGACACGTCGCCCGCGGTCTTGCCGCCGTATCGCCCCAGCAGCGCGTACGTGCGGCGCAACGCCTCTGCCGGCGACTGCAACTGCTGCCAGCGCGGCGTATTCCACCGCTCGAACGCGTCATCGATGCGTCGCTTGACGTCGCCGACGAACCGCTCCGCCGACATCAGTGACGCATGTTCGTCGACGTAGAGACGTGTCCCCGTTTCGCCGATCTTGTTCAGCAACGCGTACAGCTTGCGCCAGACCGCGCGCAGACCGCGCCCCAACTTGTAGAGCAAGAATCCTACGGCCATCGCCGTGACTGCGACGGCGAAGATGGTCAACACGATCTGCAGCCACGGCGGATCGCCGCCGCCCTCGACAGGCTCAAACGGCAGCATACCCATGTCGCCACCGCCCATGGCATCGCCGATCTCCCTCGTGTTGTTGGGTGTGAGCAGCTGAATCAGGTAGCCGATGGCGTTGATGATATACGTGACCGCCGCATCGAGCGCGCCCATCACGAGATTCTGCAAATCCCGGAAGAAGACCACGACGAGTCCGACGACTGTGATGAGCGTGAGAATGACCATGCTCGGCAGTCCGACCGAACGGTTGAACGCGCCGTCCTTGGCGTGAGACGACAATATGATGTTGTGGACACAGCCGCGGTACAGCGTCGCGATCAGGTACGCGATGCCCAGACTCGACACGATGTTGCCGAGTTCGGACGGCGGGCGCGTCACGAAGAGGACGACGTAGAGTATGACATACAGCCCGAGCGGAATCATGGCGCGCGGCAGATGAAACGACGGCTGCGCAGCCGCTATGAATATGTAGGTGAATACCGCCGCCGTACCTGCGCCATAGAGAACCGTCGGCCACGCCATACCGCACAGCAGTACGGCGCTTCCCACGGTCACGACGAGCCCGAACAGGTACACCCATACGCGGCGCGTGCGGATCAGCGACAGCAGTGCGGCAAATATGCCGCACCCGATGTAGAACCAACCCATGCCGACCCAGTTGGGAGCAAAAAAGTATAACAACAAATAGGCCATGCCGCTATACGATAAAATCAGCGACACTGCGTTGAGTGTGTATAGCATATCAGATGAGTATGTCGAGGAACTGTCCCAATCCGTTGATCGCCGCCGTATTGGCGGGCGGCTGCGCGACAGCCATGCCTTGCAGCAACGTCATGACGGCCTGTTGATCCATCTCCATGACGTTGCGCAACGTCGATACCGACGCTTGCAGCTGTATATTCCCGGAGTGCATCGCCGTAGTGCTAGAAATGTCCATAGATAACCTCCCAATGCTTCTGCTATACTTCCTCTACATTCTATCACGATCTATATGGAAAGTCAACAATTGCCATTCGCGGCCAACACCGTTGTATCGAGTAACGCAATATGATATAATCAAAGAAAAAGGCAGGGTATGCATATGAATATCATCGTTACAGGTGGACTGGGTTTCATCGGTTCGCACATCGTCGACGCGCTCGTGCAACGCGGCGACGCCGTCGGCATCGTCGACAACCTGTCGACTGGCTCGTACGGCAACCGCAACGCGGCGGCGCAGCTCTTTATGGGCGACATCTGCAATTACGATCTGGCGCAGGCGTTCGAGGCGATTCGCCCCGAGGTCGTCATACACGAGGCCGCGCAGACCGCCGTCGGCGTATCGGTCGAAGATCCCACGCTCGACTGTGAGAGCAACATCGTCGGCACGATCAAGCTGCTCGAGTGCTGCAAGGTATACGGCGTACGCAAGATCATCTACGCGTCGTCGGCCGCCATCTATGGCACGCCCGTGCGGCTGCCCGTCGACGAATCCCACCCCATCGCGCCGCTGTCTCCTTACGGCATTAGCAAGTATGTACCTGAGCATTACCTCTCGGTATATCGGTCGCTCTACGGCGTGGACTACACCATCTTGCGCTACGGCAACGTCTACGGCCCGCGCCAACGTACCAAAGGCGAGGGCGCAGTGATACCCGCATTCTTCAACGCGCAGCTCGCGAATCAGGAGACCGTGATCCACGGCGACGGCGGGCAGATCCGCGACTTCATCTACGTGGCCGACGTGGTTGGCGCGAATCTGCGCGCCATCACGCATGGCGGCGGCGGTACGTTCAACGTATCGTGCAATCGTCCGATCACGATCCTCGAATTGTATCACAAGATCGCGGCGCTCACAGGCTGCACCGTACCGGCACGCCATGCCGCATCGCGCGCGGGCGACATCCGTGACAGCTACCTCGACAACGCGCGCCTCATCGACGAACTCGGTTACACGCCGACCGTGGATCTCGACGACGGTCTGCGGCTCACGTACGAGTGGAACGCGCAGCAGTAGCGCATGGCCGCGCTTCATACATCCATGTACGCCTGAATGTGGGCAGGTAACGCATCGAATTCCAACGCAGACGCGGCGTTGCCACCCTCGGGCAACGCCAGCGCGATCTCGCCATACAGCCGCGCCATGACCGCACCCTTGTGTATGTAGCACGGCGTGGGATCGTCGAAGAACTCGATCGACTTGGCGATCACGACGTCGTCGCGCAGTGGGATGTCGTATACCTCGCCGTCGTAGATGGTGCGACCGCCGCGCGTGAGCGTCACGCGCGGCTTGTGTGCTTTCTTGAAGGGTCTCATAGTATTCTATAGGACTCTACCGACTGACGCAGGCGACGCGTGGCATCGTCCCGACACAGTCGGTACGCGTACGGCGGCATGTTTGATCACAGCAGTCCTCCGATCACGACTGCCGCCATCGCGATGAACAGCAGCGCGTTGAGCGTCTTGATCAGCGGCATCCGCGCGCGGATGAACTCGGATACGCCGAACAGCCGCTTGCCGGCGTAGACCGCGCAGAGTACGGCTACGAGCGGTACCGACATCGCCGCCGCGTACATCGCGAATACGCCGAACGGCACGCCGCGGTGTCGCCGCAGATAGAGCAGTCCCGCGAGATAGACCTGCCCCGTGCAGAGGAACTCCCCGCCCGACACGACGGCGGATCCCGCGAATACGAGCGGGTACAGCCACGCGCCGCCGTTCGCAATGCGCGCGAGTACGGCGTGATTGAACGCGCGCAGACGCTCGGGCAGTTGCAGTGCGATCTTGTTGTACGCGCCGCGCTTGGCGTGGCGTGCGTCGCGGAGGTTGAGCAGCGCGAGTACGATACATACAGCGGCGATCCCGATGTACGCCGCGCGCAGGACGCCGCCCCATGCGCGGCTCTCGAGTAGGCCGACTGCGTTGTAGATGAATAGGCCGATCGCGAGGTACGCGCCGAGCCGCCCGACGGTGTACGTGAGTCCCACGCGCAGGACGACGCGTGGCGGCAGTGTCAGCGTGGACAGCAAAAACAGCAGCATACTCAACGCGCACGGGTTGAGTCCTGCGACGAGTCCCATCACGAGTGCAGTCCAAGGCGAAGCGTCCACGAAATCGCGATCGCCCCATGTGAGACCATCGCCGAATCCACGCGCCGCGCCCGACGACAACACGTCGGATAGATCGGCCGCAATCGCATCGTAGCCCGACAGATACCCGCCGTTGTAGAACACGATCGGCACCTGCCGCAGCTCGGCCGGTACGGCGTACGCGTCGAGCAGTGCATAGTTCAACGCGATGTTGTCGCCTTCGCCAATGTTGTAGCGGTAGATGGTCGCGGTATCGTCGAGACCGTCGAGCAGTGCGCTTACTTTGATGCAGTCGGCACACGACGCGGCGTAAAAGTAGACGAGCACGGTAGCACCGGGATCGACGTCGGTCAGCTCGGGCGGGAGTGCCGCGTCGCCGTCGCCATGGATCGTTGCACGATCGTCGACCGTAGCCGCAGTTTCGCCAGTGCGATGCGCCTCTGCCACGCGGCGCAGTACGTCGGGCAGCGCGGACGCGACGTCGTCGCCTGATACGTACATATCGCCGACGATCAGCATGGGCATACGCCGCGCGTCGGCAGGTATGCCGAGTCGGTCGCAATCCGCGTCGAACGCGCGGCTGCCGTCGGCGTAGCTGTTGATGGTGCGCAGCGTGCAGTCGGACAGATCGACCGTCGCGACTGCGGCGCTCCAGTCACCCTCGAATGCCGACGTCGCGTCGCACGAGCCGCACGGGTTAAAGTAGTAGTAGACAGCTTGCAACGCGGCACTCTGCGTCGAAGTCGCGGCGCAGAACCCTGCACCGCACAGCAGTGCGATGCAGAGCAGTGCTGTGATTTTGCCCAATATATGTCGATTCTTCATGCGTATAGTATAGCATAATCCGCATGGGTAGGCAAGGGCGTCGCGCATTTCGCGACCCCCTACCGATTGAGCGTGCGGATGGCGGATTGCAGATCTTGCGCGGTTGTCGCGCTCAACTCCAAACCACGCTCCCGCGTCCCGCTTTGACTACGCGCAACTGCGTGGGTATGCTGTCGCGCAGCAGTGCTACATGTGAGATCACCCCGACCGCGTTGCCACGCGTCCCCGCGTGTCGGAGCACGCCGAGTGCGTCAGACAGCGTCGCCGCGTCGAGCGTACCGAATCCCTCGTCGAAGAACATCGTCTCGATGCGCCGCCCGCCCATCGCACTCTGCGCCGCGACAGACAGCCCGATCGACAGGCACAGCGATACGAGGAATTTCTCCCCGCCCGACAGCGACGCGGCCGGGCGGCGTACGCCGCTGACGTTGTCGAGTACCTCAAGCTCGAGTCCCACGCGTTGCTGTCGTCCGATGCGCTCGTCCGTGCGATAGAGTAGGTATCGGCCGCCATAGACGTGTTGCAGCAGCTGATTCGCACAGTGCGTGATCTCGGACAGCATGACGCCGAGTACGTAGCGTGTGACGCCCACGCCCTTGTCGCCGCGCAACCGCGACGCGAACGTCGACAGCCGCGACGCGTAGGCCGCATCCTGCGCAACCTGCGCGTATCGTTCGCGCAACGCCTCGTAGAGCGTCGCACACTCGTCGGCCTCGCGCGACGCAAGTACCGCGGCGTTGCCCGCCGCCGTCACCTCGCGTTCGAGCGCATCGAGCCGCGCCGTGAGTGCCGGCAGGTCGGGCGCGGATCGCCCGCCGATTGCGGATTCACACTGCGACAGCGACAGCGCGTTGACCGATACCGCCGTGTCGTACTCGGCGATGCGACGCGTCTGCTCCGCCCACTCGGCGGGCTGCATACGCCGCCGCAAGTAGTCCTCAGTCGACAAGTCGCGCGTATACAACGCCTCGTCCCACACCTGCCGCGCGGCGTGCAGCGACCGCTCGGCTTGGGACACGTTCTGAAGCCGTTCCTCGAGCAGCACGGCATCGCGCGCCGCGTCCACGCGCGCGTCGTCGACGGCGCGGCGTGCCGCATCACAGGCCGCATCGTAGGCGGCGATGTTGCGCTCGGTCTTGTCGATGCGCTTCTGGAGCGCCGCGTAGTCGGATATATCGGACGACAGCGCGCCCAACGCGTCGACAGCCGCCTTGGCGTCCATGACCGCCGCCTGTGCCGTGATGTACCGCGCCGTGACGCCATCGAGCGATGCGGCGTGGGTCAATAGCGCATTGTCGGCATTGCGCGCAGACTCCGACGCCTTGCCCCACGCCTCGCGCAACGCCGACAGCCGGGCGTCGTCGACAGTTGGCTCAACGGATCGGTGGACGGCGACATCTGGATGATCCCGACTCCCGCACACGGGACACGGTTCCGCATCGCGCAGCCGCGTGGCGAGCATATAAGCCGCGCCACGCGTATAGGCCGATAGCGCGGCGTGGTAGGTGCGCTCCGCCTCGTCTGCGGCGAACTGTGCCGCGTCACGCTTCTGCGCAAGCGTCGCCGACTGGGCATCGTGTCGCCGCCGCTCATCCTCGACGCGCGCCAACGCGCGCACCGCACCATCATGCGTCGCACGCAACGCGTCGCCATCCTGATAGGCGGGGATCATGGCGCGAAGCTGGGTCAGGTACGCCCGACGATTCTCACACTCTGCCGCGTGATCGGTCAACGATGCGAGCCGCTCGGTCGCCGCCGTATGCCGCCGCTCGGACTCCGCGACGGCCTGCCGCGCAAATTGCAACGCTTCACAGGATGATCGCACCGCGTCATCGAACGCACACAGCCGCCTGTACGGCTCGTCGAGATCCATCGCGGCGGCCGCCTGCTCCACCCTGTCGCGCGACGCGTCGACGGCACGGGATTTGGCGCGCAACGCGTCGCGTTGGGCGGTCAACTGCCGCCTCGCGTCGTACAGCCCCGCCAACACCTTGGCTTCGTCGTACGCGGCGCGCAAATCAGTCAACGTGCGCTGCCCCTGCGTCCACGCCGCGCGCGATGCATCGGCGCGTTCGCGCAACGTCGTACAGAATACACACAACTCATCCACATCGGCACAGCCGCGCTCGCGCAATCGTTCGTCAAGCCGCGCCATGGCCTGTTTGACCTCGCGCTCACACTCCGTCGCGCGGTCGCAGACGCGCTGCGTGACGCGCTCCCAAAGATCGGCGTTGAACAGTCGCGCGAGGATCTGCTGCTTGTCGGCAGACGGCGCGGTCAACAGCCGCTCGAACTGTCCTTGCGGCAGTATGATGACGCTGCGGAACTGCTCATAATTCAGTCCGATCACGCGTTCGGCCTCGGCGGTCAACGCCGTATCGCTGTAACGTTCGAGGATCGGCACATACACGCCGCTGTCGCACCGGAGTGCGCCGTACTCGAGCGTCGTGCCACCGCGACGGTTGCGGCGCAGTCTGCGATAGAAGCGATAGTCGCGCCCGTCGCACGAAAATTCGAGTTCGACGTAGGTGTCCGACGCGTCGTCGGCGTAGTTGCAGCGCATGTCGGACAGCGTACCGCGCAGACTGTTGCCCTTGGCGTCGCTGACGCTGCCCCGTCCATAGAGTGCATAGGTGATCGCATCGAGCAGTGCGGTCTTGCCACTACCCGTCTCGCCGTGGATCAGGAAGAGTCCGGCCGCGCGCAACGCGCCGAAGTCGATCTTGACCGCCGACGCGTAGGGTCCGAACGCGCACAGTTTGAGTGTGGATATGTTCATGGCGTATGCAATGCCTCATCAAAAACTGCGAATACATCGTCGTCAGGTTGCTCGCCGTACTGTTCGGCAAAGTAGCGCGACACCAAGGCGCGCGGATCGAGCGACGACAGGTCGTCGTAGGACAGCGCATTGTGCGTCGGATGCACCGTACCCGTCACACAGAGCAACCGCGGGTACATCGAACGCAATACGTCGAGCAAGTCACCGCCGACCGCGCTGTCGGTCAACTCCACTTTGACATAATCATCACACGGCGACAACGTGTCGAGCAACGCGGCACGCGTGCCGCGCAGTACGCGCATACCGTACAGCGGCTCGATGGCAATCGCCTGCTTGTCCCCCGACGTCGTGTCGAGCAGCGTCACGCATTTGACGTGCGAGGCTTCGCCGAACGAGTAACGCAGCGGCGATCCGCCGTAGAAGATGTTGCGGCGCACGCGTTGGGCGCGATGCAGATGTCCGAGTAGCACGTAGTCGAAGCCATCGAACACGTCGGCGGGCACGGCAGTCAGCGCGCCGAGTACGGCGGCGTTGTCGCTGTCAGACAGCGCTGCACCGCTCACGTAGGCGTGTCCCACGAGCACCTTGCAGAGTCCCGCGTACGGCGCAGTCTGCGCGAGGTCGCGCAGGTTGGCGACGACAGCCGCGTAAGCCGACGCGTAGTCGGCCAAACCAACGGTCGCGTCGCGGTCAGGATGGAGTGCGCGCGCCTCGTCGATGCCCAAGTACGGCAACAGGAAGCACGCGGTGTCACCGATTACGACAGGCGGCGGCATGTCGGATGCGCGCCCTGCAATATGTAAGCCGCCGCGCGACAGCAGCGCGCCATACATGCTGAGCCGTACCGCGCCGTCGTGGTTGCCTGCGATCATGAGTGTAGGAATGCGTAAGTCGCCGCATATGCGCGACAGCGTGCGACTGAGCAGTTCGATGGATTGCGCCGTGGCGATCTGCGTATCGAATACATCACCCGCGATGACGAGCGCGTCGGCGCGGTGGTGTTGGAGGATGTCGCAGAGCTGGTTCAGTGCGTGGACTTGCTCGTCGTGCATCGAGTGGTTGTGCAGACTGATACCGAGGTGCCAATCGGCCGTGAGCAGTAGTTTCATAGATAGAAGCCTATATAAAACAACAGAACAAGCGATGGCTTGTTCTGTTGTGTGTTGATCGATTAGAGTCCGTAGTACCAAATCAGAAACGCAGGCAATCCCGTCGCGAGGATACCCTCAAGGATGATGATGTACGCGCCCACGTTGCCCCACTTAACCTTCCAGTTGATCTCGATCGTGCCGGACAACCAGAGGATCGCCCATGCAAGCCAGAGTACAGCGAGCCAGTTGATGACGCCAAACAGCGTGCAAGCCGAAAATACGGCGAATATGGCCGCCCAGAGCGAGAACCAGCCGAATACGCGTGCATCGATCTTGAGTACGTTCATCGCGGCGATGAGCAGGTATGTGACCGAGAACAAAAAGCCTGCCGTCGCATTGTTGTAATCGAGGTTGGTAGCGGCGCGCGTGATGGCAATGGTATTGCCGATGAACAGCAATAGTCCCGTAAAAACGTTAAAAAACGCGATCGACTTCGCGTCCACGCCGCGCAGCCGTCCTACGCCGTTGATGATGAGGGTGATCGATACAAAGCTCAGACTCAGCGCTAAAAATCCCATACAATCTTTTCCTCTTGATTCTTGTATAAGTGACGTACACTGAATGTTTCTCGTATAAACTTGTATAAATAAGTACACCGACTGACAATGTCAATCGGCTGATCAAACGCTATGTGGCTCCCCCTGTTGGACTTGAACCAACGACCCTGCGGTTAACAGCCGCATGCTCTACCAACTGAGCTAAGGAGGAACAAACAACTTCAACAAGTCTTACACACTACTACCAAAACGCATCATTCCTCCCCCTGTT
>CAYPOE010000090.1:0-9183 GCA_964412285.1 uncultured Eubacteriales bacterium
CTTCCTTTGCAGCCGCGAATCCCGGCGTACTCGTGAGCGCGCCCGCGAGTATGCCCGCCGCGAGCGACGACGCGATCCCAGTCAGTTGGATGATCGAGATGCAGACCGCCGCGCCCGTGCCTATGACAATCGCACCGAGCAATACATACGACGTCGCGTTGTGCCGCAAGTTATAGAAGAAGCGCGGCCCCGCGATGTGGCCTACGGATGTTACGAACAATACGATACCGAGCGTCTGGAATGCGGATGGCACCTCCGCGCCGAAATGTCCGAATACCAACGCGACGAGGAATACCGCCGCGGTGCCGAGCGATACGCCCTTGATCTTGATGCTGCCGAAGAGATAGCCAATCAGCGCGATCGCGAATACGACGAATACCGGCGTGCCAAGGGTGCCTTGCCAAATTTTAGTGATATAATCCATAGCGTTTGTCCTGACTGGTTATCGGGCGTTCTGTACGTCGCGCGCGTACACGGGCAGCAGTTTGGGCGACAGGGTGTCTGTCTGCACGCCTGCAGTTGCGCGCGCCTCGTCAAAGCGTTTGATGTGGTCGAGCGTCAATGCGCCGATTGCGACGGATTGCGCGCGCTGCGCGGCATTGCGTCCGGCATTGCGTCCAAAGACGATGATGTCGAGCAGCGAGTTGCCCATCAGACGGTTGCGGCCATGGATGCCGCCGACCGCTTCGCCCGCTACGAATAACCCGGGGACGTCCGTCATACAGTCGGCGTCGATGTGCAGGCCGCCGTTCTGGTAGTGCAGCGTCGGATAGACGAGGATGGGTACCTTTCGCATATCGACGCCGTACTTCATATACATGCGTAACATGCCGGGTATGCGGCGCTCGATCGTACCTTCGCCGCCGAGGATCTCGATCATCGGCGTATCGAGCCATACACCGCTGCCGAGCGGCGTGGTCACGCCTTGTCCCCTGTCGCCGCACTCGCGTATGATCGCGGCCGCCGCGACGTCGCGCGTCTCGAGCGGGTGCATAAACGCGTCGCCGTGTGCGTTGACGAGCATCGCGCCGAGTGAGCGCACTTTCTCCGTGACGAGCGCGCCGAAGATCTGTTCGGGATACGCGACGCCGGTCGGGTGATACTGCAATGTATCGGCGTACAACAATTTCGCGCCGACGCGGTAGCCGAGTACCAAACCGTCGGCCGTCGCGCCGTAGTGGTTCGACGTGGGGAAACCTTGGTAATGTAGGCGACCTGCGCCGCCCGTCGCAATGACGACGGTCTTGGCGCGCGCGACCCTGTATTCGCCGGTCTCCATATTCATGAGTACCGCGCCGGCCGCGTGGCCGTTGGCATCGAGGATGAGTTCGACTGCGGCGGTGAAGTCCACGACGGTGACGCCGCGATTCTGCACCTCGTCGCGCAATACGCGCATGATCTCCGCGCCCGAATAATCCTTGGCCGCGTGCATACGCTTGCGCGACGTGCCGCCGCCGTGCGTCGTAACCATGGTACCGTCCGCCGCCTTGTCAAACATGACGCCGAGCGAACTCAACCACTGGATCGACTGCGGGCCTTCGGTCACGAGCTTGCGCAGCAATTCGGGTACATTGGCGTAATGCCCACCGCCCAGCGCGTCTATGTAGTGAATCGCGGGCGAGTCATTCTCTTTGTCGGCGGCCTGGATGCCGCCCTCTGCCATCATGGTATTCGCATCGCCGATGCGCAGCTTGGTGACGACCATGACGTTTGCGCCGGCCGCGTGCGCTTCGATCGCCGCAGACGAACCTGCGCCGCCTCCGCCGATGATCAGCACGTCGACGTCGTAGTCGATGCGCGATAGGTCGAAGTCTGCGCCGATGCGACTGTTGCCCTGCAACAACTCGCACAATTCGTCAGGTACTTTGTCGCCCTTGTTCGCGCCGAACTGCAATACAGAGAATCCATTCTCGACGTAGTCGGGATGGTAACGCTGTAACAGCGCGTCTTTCTCGTCGGCGGACATGCGGCGCGGCTCGGTCGCCATACGGGCGCTGCGCGTGGACTCGACGTTCTGGATGGAATCAAACATTTCGTTGGTATACACGCGCGCCCTCCTATTTCTCAATCTCGCGGTTGTTGTACAGTTCTCGTAATTCGTCGAGCGGTTTTTGCATGAGGTTCTGTATCAGCTCTTCAAAGTCGCCGTGGTTGATCTCGTCGACGCGGCGCTCGAGGTGTTCGCACGAAGGTGCGATGTATTTGCCCGTGAGTCTTCGCGCCAACAGCGCGACTTGGGGGTGCGATATACCGGCCGGGCAGCGCGACGAGCATACGCCGCACATCACGCAGTCGAACGATTCCTCGGCACATGTCTCGTACGCGCCGCGCTGTGCGTACGCGATGTACTGCATGACGGAGAGTTCCTGCGTACACGCTTTTGTACATGCGTTGCAGCCGATGCAACTGTAGATCTCGGGGTAGAGCTGCATCATGATCTGCTCGGTCGGCTTGATCGCGTTGATGTCGTAGCCTTCTTTGACGAGCGGGAAGAACGGCAGCGTCGCGACGTACATGTTGGGTTCGACCTGCGTCTGGCACGCGAGGCATGCCTTGAGTTCCCGCCGATCCTTGATGCGGTAAATTGTCGCACACGCGCCGCAGAATCCGTTGCGACAGCCGCAGCCGCGTACCAAGCGATACCCGGCATACTCCATCGCGCCCATGATGGTCAGGTTCGACGGCACCGTATATCGTTTGCCCATCAGAAATATATCAATCATTTGTTCGATCATCACAGTACCTCCTAATATTCGCCCGGCAGTTCCGACAATTCGTCGCAGCGGAACACGGGGCCATCCTTGCATACATACTTGGAGCCGATGTTGCAGCGCCCGCATTTGCCCACGCCGCACTTCATGCGCAGTTCCATCGTCGTGTATACCTGTGTCTTGTCGAAGCCCAATTCGCCGAGCGCCTCGAGTACAAACTTGATCATAATAGGCGGCCCGCAGACGAGTGCGATTTTGTTGGTATCGAAGCCCAACTCTTTGACGTACGATGGTACAAAGCCGACGTGGCCGTCCCAGCCCTGCTGCTCGCGATCGATGGTCAGATGCACCGACACGTTGTCGGCGACGCTCCATACGTCCTTGATCTCATCCACGTCAACCAAATCGTCGGCCGAACGCGCGCCGTACACGATGTCAATCTTGCTGTAGTTCTGCCGATGATGCAGCGCGTAGTTGATGACCGAACGCAGCGGCGCCAAACCGATGCCGCCCGCGATAAACAACAGATCCTTGCCGCGCAATGCATCCTCTACAGGGAAGTGATTGCCGTATGGCCCGCGTACCGTGATCTGCTGCCCGACTTCCATCGCGTGGATCCATTCGGTCAGACAGCCGCAGCGCTTGATGCTGAACTCCATGTACGCCGTGTTCGTTGGCGACGACGTAATCGAGAACATCGCCTCCCCTACCCCGGGTATGGACAGCATCGCACACTGCCCGGGCATATGCGCAAAGCATACGCCGCCATCGGGCGCAGTCACGCGGAAGGTCTTGACGTCGGGCGTGTCGGTACGGATGTCCGTGACTACGCCGATGACGGGAATCAATGTATCGTTGCGATATTCTGTGAAATCACACATGCCGCCCACCTCCCAACGCTTTGATGACCTTGACAATATTTAATGAAACCGGACACCTTTGCAGGCAGCGTCCGCACCCGACGCACGAGTACAGGCCGTCGTGGTTGGCCGGATAATAGACGAGTTTATGCATAAACCGCTGGCGGAAGCGTTCTTTCTGCGATGTGCGCGGATTGCCGTGCGCCATCTTGGTAAAGTCGGCGTACATGCATGAATCCCAGCAGCGCGTACGCGTGACGCAGTCGCCGTTTTTGAAATCCGTAATATCGTAGCACTGGCAGGTCGGGCACACATATGTGCAACTCCCACAGCCGAGGCAGCTTTGTGATAGTTCGCCCCACTGCGGCGCGTCGAACAACGCATGGGTTGCGTCGCCGCCGAATCCGTCGAGCGATACCTTGCCGTGCGGCAGACGCTGTATCGTCTCGGCCGCCGCGCGCTTGTACGCGTCGAGCGGCTGCGTATCGCGGGTTTCTTGCAATATGTCCGATAACTTCTCTGTCAACACGGCGCCTTTGTCTGTTATGCTGTGCCAATACAGCGTATCGCCGACCATCCACGTCGCGACGTCGGCGGCGGGATTTCGCGCATCGATACCCAGTGCGTTGCAGAAACAGGTTTCGGCAGGCTCTCCACAACCCATTGCGACGACGGTACTCGCGTCGCGCCGAGCCTTGTAGTAACTGTCGACGGGTTCAGACAAGTATACCTTGTCGAGGATCTCGAATGCCTGCACGTCGCAGGCGCGTACGCCAAACAGCACGAAATCCTGTATGCGTTGCCGCACGTCGAGGACGTCGATGCTCTGGCCGCGCGTATGGAATGCGACGAGGTTCTCGGTCTGCGGCAAAAAGCAATCCTTGCCCGAATTCACGGTCTGTAGCGCGTCGAGCCGCACCGCGTCGCCGTCGCCCCATTGGGTGAGCCGCACCGCGTCGTCGGACTGGATCGGCGCGTACAACGTATACGTCGCGGCGATGCGTGCGAACAACTCGTTGATACGGGACAGCGCAATGTTCTTCATCATGATGCGCCTCCTTTGGTTACAGCGTCGTTGGGTTCTATGTCGTCGAGGTCGTACTGTGTCAGCGGCGCGGGTTGATCGGATGCGCCCGACTGATACGCACCGTAGAATGCATTGACGTCCTTGATCAACTTGCGATTGAGCAGATCGAGCGGGATATGCTGCGGACATACGCGCGCGCATTCGCCGCAGTCGGTGCAGCGCCCCGCGACGTGGTAGGCGCGGATGATGTGAAATAGATTCTCTTCAAATGCATCGGCGTTGGACTTACCTGCGATCTGCGAATCGCGATTATCGAATACGCAGCTGTTGCACGTGCAGGCCGGGCAGATGTTGCGGCAAGCGTTGCAGCGTATGCACTTCGACAGTTGCGCGCGCCAGAACGCGAATCGTTCGTCGGCGCCCATGGCTTCGATCTCTACGACGCGGTCGAATCGTCCGTCCGACGCAAACGCCATGCGTTCGCCGTCGATGACCTCGTCGTACACGTCAGACGCTTCGCCTTTGCAATGGCGGCATTTGTCACATAACGCATCCACCCTACTACATGTGCGATCACCGTACAACGTATGCACAGTGACGGTATCGCCGTCGACGTCGACAGCGGTCATGCCGTTGAACCCCATGCCGCGCAGTTTCTCTATGTCCAGCATACCCGCGCACGGTACGCCAATCGCGTATACGTTGTCGCGATTGATGCGCCCTTCGGTTACGAGTCGACGAAAGCCGTAGGTATCGCAGGGCTTGAGCAGCACGACGAGACGCTCGTCTTTGGCCTTCTCGATGACATACTTGCTCAGGTTTGACGCGCAGAACGCGTCGTACGTGCAGTCGTTCGCCGCATCGGTACCGTGTAATACGGCGGGCGATGCGTCGTAAAACGATTCGCCGCGCTTCCAGCCCAACACGCGCTTCCCTTCGCGCAGCAACGCGGATACTCTCTCGGTTACAGTTTGCATCGTAGATCCACCAACCTTTTATTCGCGCCGAGCGCGTGTATCGTGCGCGAGAAATCGTTCATCACTGCCGCAAACTTCGCGCCTTCGGCCGCCGATACCCACTCGACGCGCGTGCGTTCGCGCTCTATGCCGAGATAGTCGAGCATCGAGAACAGCAGTGTCATGCGCCGACGCGCAAAGTAATTGCCGCTCGTGTAATGGCAGTCGCCGGGGTGGCAGCCGCAGATGATGACGCCGTCCGCGCCGCGTCCGAACGCGCGCAGGATGAACGTCGGGTTGACGCGACACGAGCACGGTACGCGTATGACCTTGATCTCGGCCGGATAGGACAGCCGACTCGTACCCGCAAGATCCGCGCCAGCGTAGCTGCACCAATTGCAGCAGAATGCGACAATCAGCGGCTTGAATGCGCCGTTTTCTGTCATAGGCATATAGCGTCCACCTCCGCGATGATTTGTTTGTTGGTAAAGCCCTTGAGATCCATCGCGCCCGACGGACAGGTTACGGTACACGCGCCGCATCCTTGGCAGATCGCGTCGTTTACGTCGGCGACGCGCCGCGTCACGGTCTTGCCCGCCACTCGGAACTCGCGGTCGATATACGTGATCGCGCCGTAGGGGCAGACGTTCTCGCACGCAGTGCAGCCGTTGCAGAGACTACTGTCGGCATTCGCGACGCACGGATTGGACACGAGTTTCTCCTTGGCGAGCAGTCCGATGACTTTGGCCGCCGCGGCCGACGCCTGTGCGACGGTCTCGGGAATGTCCTTGGGGCCTTGGCATACGCCGGACAGGAATACCCCGGCGGTCGGACTTTCGACTGGGCGCAGCTTGGGATGCGCTTCGGTGTAGAAGCGGTTGGTGTCGATGCTGATGGTCAGCATACTCGCGATGCGCTTGGCGGACTCGTCGGGTTCGATCGCAGTTGCGAGTACGACCATGTCCGCGTCGATTACCACCTGCTCACCCGCGATGAGATCCGAACCGTAGACGCGCAGTTTGCCGCCGGTTTCGGCGACCTTGCCGACCATGCCCTTGATGTAGTTCACGCCGTATTCCTCAGTCGCGCGGCGGTAGAACTCGTCGAAGTTTTTGCCCGGCGTGCGCACGTCGATGTAAAACACGCTGACGTTGACGTCGGGGTATTTCTCGCGCACGAGCATCGCGTGCTTGGCGGTATACATACAGCAGATCTTGGAGCAGTACGGTTTACCGCAGCCCGACACGTCGCGCGAACCCACGCACTGCACGAATACAATCTGGTGCGGATGCGTACCGTCGGACGGACGTTGGAGCTTCCCCTTGGTCGGGCCTGCCGCGTTCATGATCCGCTCGAACTCGAGCGATGTGATCACATCTTTGCACTGCGCATACTGATACTCGTCAAAATCTCGTAGGCTGATCGGCTGGAATCCCGTCGCGACCACGATCGCGCCGTACTGCCGCTCGACGATCTCGTCCTGCTGCTCGTAATCCACGGCGCTCGCTGGACAGACTTTCTGGCAGACGCCGCACTTGCCCGTCTTGTATTTGATGCACTGCGCGCGGTCGATGACCGGCACATTGGGGATCGCCTGCGCAAACGGGATATAGATCGCGCTGCGATTGTTGAGTCCCGCATTGAACTCGTTCTGCGCCTTCTTAGATGGACACTTCTCCATACACACGCCGCAGCCGCTGCACAATTCCTGCTTGACGCCGCGCGCCTTCTGTCGGATGCGCGCGGTAAAACTGCCAACAAAGCCTTCGACCTCGTCGACCTCGCTGTATGTAAACAGCCGTATCTTTTCGTGCGACGCCGCGTCGACCATCTTGGGTGTGAGTATGCACGCCGCGCAGTCGAGCGTCGGGAAGGTCTTGTCGAGTTGCGCCATCTTGCCGCCGATCGTCGGGGATTTTTCCACGACGTCGACCTCGAAGCCCGCTTCTGCGATGTCGAGCGCAGACTGCAATCCCGCGATGCCGCCGCCGATGACGAGCGCGCGCTTGGTCACGGGATTCTCACCTGCGATGAGCGGCGTATTCAGCTGTAGCTTGGCAATCGCGGTACGCGTGAGAATGATGGCCTTGTCCGTACCCTCGGCTTTGTCTTTGTGAATCCACGAACAATGTTCGCGGATATTCGCAATCTCGACCATGTACGGATTGAGTCCTGCGGCTTTGGCGGTCTTGCGGAATGTGGTTTCGTGCATACGCGGCGAACACGAGCATACGACGACGCCTGTCAGCCTGTGTTCTTTGACGGCGTCGATGATCTTGCCCTGTCCGCCTTGTGAACACATGTACTGATACTCTGTCGCATAGACTACGCCGTTCTCTTTTCGAGCCGCTTCGACGACGGCCTGTACGTCGACGGTCGCCGCGATGTTGCTACCGCACCAACAGACAAATACGCCTATCCTTTGCATAAACCCTCCTATTTCGCATACTTCCTAAACGCGCTGACCAACGCCTGTTGCGGCAGATCGTCATCGAGCAGCGCAGGTATCTCCTCGGGCTGGATGTGATTGCGTCCCTGTTGCCGGATCAGACAGAGTCGCGCGGCCTCGATGATACGCGCTGGCTCCACGCCGCGCGGACAGCGTTCGACACAGGTAAAGCACGACAGGCAGTTCCACACCGCCTGCGAATCCATCATAGCGCGCGCGTGACCGCCGTCGGCCAATGCGACGAATCTGTGCGGTGGGACGTCCATCTTGGCGTACGCCGGACAGCTCGCCGAGCATTTGCCGCATTTCATGCATTTCTTTGTATCCACACCGCCGATGCGGCGGATTTCTTCGATCCACTTGCTTTGGGCGTTATGCATGTTCGATCGCCTCCTCGTGTACGCCGAGCGCCTTTGCGAGCAGCTCGGTAAAATAAGATACGGGTACGCGGTCGGACAAAGCGTTCTCGTTGAGGTTGTACACGCACAGCGGACAAGCGGTGATCAGCATATCCGCACCCTTTTCCGCCGCCGACTCCAGAATCAACTTGCATCTGTCTGCCGCCGACGCTCTGTCGCCGATCGAGATGTAGCCCCCGCAACACTCGTTCCTGTACGGGTAGATCACAGGCTCTGCGCCGATCGCCCGGATGAAGTCCTCGATGATTGTGGGATTCTCAGGATTGTCAAACCCCATGACCTTGCCTGGTCGCAGCAGTAGGCAGCCGTAGTACGCGCCGATCTTGGCACCCGTGAGCGGAGCCACGACCGCTTTGGCCAACGCGTCAAACCCCACGACGTCGCGCAGCAATTCCAGAAAATGTATCACATTGGTTTCGCCCGCGTAGGATACATCGGGCGCAAGGTAGTTGTTGACCTTGACGCGTATGTCGTCGACGGTGCGCATATCGTCGTTGACGCGCTTCAACACGTGGTGACACGCCGAACACAACGTGACCAAACCGTCGCCCACGTCGCGTGCCTTGGCCAACGTGCGTACCGACGACAGCCGTGTCGCGATTTCATCGCGCGCGAGCGGATATACCGCGCCGCAGCACTGCCACTCGTCGATCTCGCGCAACGCTATACCCAACGCGGCGGCCGACGCGCGTGCGTATCGGTCGAGCTGCACCGCTTTGGTCTTGAGTGTGCAACCGGGATAATAGCTGTAAACCATGATC
>CAYPOE010000091.1:0-8996 GCA_964412285.1 uncultured Eubacteriales bacterium
TGCGATATATTGCCCGCCTGCTTCTTGGTCGCATCAAAGATGCGATTGATGACCTCGGATACCATATTGACGTCCTCGATGATCTGCTTCAAGGAATCCGCCGTGGTCTTGGCAGTGTTAGAGCCATCCTGAATCTTTTGTGTCGTATCGTCAATCAAAGCGCTAATGTCCTTGGCGGCCTGCATACTCTTCCCTGCGAGGTTTCGCACTTCGTCCGCCACCACCGAGAAGCCCTTGCCGTGTACGCCCGCGCGCGCCGCTTCGACGGACGCATTCAACGCGAGCAGATTCGTTTGCATGGCGATGCCGTCGATGACCTTGACGATTTCCGCTATATTGCCGGATGCTTGTTTGATGTCATCCATGGAATCGAGCATCTTGTACATTTCCTCATTGCCAGCCCTTGCATTCTCGATGGATTGGAAGGAGTAGTCGTATACCGTTCGAGCTTCGGCAGTGGTTTTCTGCGTCTGTTCCTCGATGTCCTTGATTGACGTCCCCAAATCCTCCACGGCGACGGCCTGCAATTGCGTATCCTGTGTCAGTGCATCCGAAAACGCAGATATGCTCGTCGCTACGGTCAGCACATGATCGGCGGCGGCTTTGATCTCCGCGATGGTTGTGGCTATGGTGTCAAACGTACCGTTTACACTTTCGGCAATGTCTTTGTACTCTCCGGCAAAGGCATTCGTATCGATGGAAACCCGACTCAAATCGCCGCGGTCAAAATTATTCGATACCGCTATAATCTTGTCGCCCAATTCCCGGATCGTATCGCGCATCGTTATAAAAGAATCCGTCAGACTGCCCAACTCATCGTTGGTCGTGCGTTGCAAATGAATATCAAAGTTGCCCTTCGAGATGTCCTTTGCCGCGCTGTCCAATGCCGAAATCGGATGTGTTACGCGGTATATTATGAAATACATCAGGATCGCCCCCGCCATACAGAAAACGACCGCGACGAACAAACCGACGATGATGTGCCGGTAACTAAAAGCCTTATCGGCGTCCAGGATGCTATACGCATACCAACGTGTGTCGGGCAACATTGACGAACGGTGGATCAATTCTTTCCTCCCACTCGGAGCCACATATTCCACGTAACCGCCGTCGGTGAGTTTGTCGGTGGGAACGCCGACTTCACTGATGTTTTTGCCAATCAAATCGGCATTGGTAGAAGACGCAATCATACCGAATTCATCCGCAATAAACGTAGCGCTGACAGCCGACGAAGAGTTAGACTGCAAATACTTCGTGACGCCCTCCGTGTGGACGGGGACGACCACCATTCCGATCAACTTGCCGTTCTCCATGATGGGTTTGGTGTACCAACACTCCATGATGCCCGTCACGGGCGACGGCGTAACTTGGCTCACCCAACGGTTGCCCTTGGCCCCCTGTTCGCAATTTGGAACGAACGGTGGGATGGTCATCGCTTCCAATCCGATGCCCTCGTTGTTTTTGCCCGCAGCAACCGATACAAAGTTTTCATCGAGCAGCACTATATTGGCATAAAGATTATACGAACCCAAATTGATGTTGTTTCTAAGGGCGGTATTCAATGCGGGAGTTGCCGCTTCGTAGTTTTTGTTCTTCGCCGCGACGCCGACTTCAGGCGAGTTATATACAGCGTCGACCATCGCCCATGTGTTGTCGTTCCACTGATTGGCAATGGCTTCCAGCCTATTCACTTCTGATTCGAGCAAAACATGCACGGTGTTTCGCATCATCTTGTTGCTCTCTGCGCCGGAGATCAGGGCGACGCAAACCTGCACGACTATCAATATGATAATCATGGGCGCGAGAATCTTCCATTTGATACTGGTCTTGTTGGCGCCGATCTTGGCGCGCGTTTTGATGCTGGCCTTCCCATATATAGATTCCATGTTCGCCTCCGAGATGACAAAACGTAGCCAATTACAGCGAGTCGATTGCCACAATCTTCTTTTGTATACTCAATATACCACAACCCGCACTGAAAAGCAACATAAATCATACGCTCAATCGGAGGTTGCGCACATAACGCTGCAACGCTACTACAGTTTTGCCGCGCCCGGACAACACATTCTCGTGTAACAACCTCCCTCGATATCATCACACGATGCGATGGCAGACTATTTTGGGGGCGGAATGCGTATGGCTGCATATAGAGATAGCGCAAGGCTTTTCATTCACTTTCAACCCGACGATTTGATGAAGGATTAGAGATTGCACTTGAACACCTGAATCCCAAGAACTTCTACGCATTCAACCCGAGTTTTGACTGATCCCACAGATCACGCACCAAATCATACACCAAAAAAGCTCGCACTCGGCGAGCTTTTTGAATTTTTGGCATGGAGGATGCACTCACGCAGCCCCGTCGTCATAGTACTGTGCCTGCGCGTTCCAGAGCTCGTAATACTTGCCGTCTTTGTCCGCGATGAGCGCGTCGTGGCTACCGCGCTGGATGAGTTCGCCCTCGTGGAACACGGCGATGTCGTCGCAAAAGCGGCAGCTCGACAGCCTGTGCGAGATGTAGATCGCAGTCTTGTCGCCGACCATCTCGTTAAACTTGCTGTAGATCTCGAACTCCGCGATGGGATCCAACGCGGCAGTCGGCTCGTCGAGTACGATGAACGGCGCGTCTTTGTAGAGCGCCCGAGCGAGCGCAATCTTCTGCGCCTCACCGCCGCTGATCTCCACGCCGTCCTCCTCGAAGTCTTTGTAAAGCGGCGTATCCAACCCCTCGGGCATCGTCGACAGTCGCCCTGCCAGTCCTGCCTTGTGCAGACTGTCGAGGGCTTTGGTCTCGTCGACCGCCATGTTTGCCGCTACGTTCTGTCCGAGCGAGAACGAGAACAGCTTAAAGTCTTGGAATACGACAGAGAAGATGTCCATGTATTCGTCGTATCGGTACTTTTGTATATCGATACCGTTGAGCGTGATCTCGCCCTCGGTCGGATCGTACAGGCGGCAGAGCAGCTTGATCATCGTCGTCTTGCCACTGCCGTTCATGCCGACGACCGCCATGCGCTGTCCGATGTTGAACTTCATGTTTAGGCGCTTGAGTGCGTAGACATCCTTACCTGGATATTTGAACGATACGTTATGGAATTCGATCTCGTATTCGTTGTCGTGACGCTTCTCGACTGGGAGGGTACCGTGGTACAACTTATCCGGCATGTCGAGAAACTCGAAGTAGAGTTTGAGCGCCTCGACGTTGGCAAAGAGTTCGGCAACTCTGCTCGCAAACCCCGCGAGTCCGGTGTTGAACTGCGTGATACCGCCCACGTACTGTACGATGCTGCCGACGCCGAGTCCGCCGAGCACAGCCTTGACCGCGACAAAGATATAGACGAGCGCGCTGAGTATATTGGAAGAGAGATCGCCGTAGCTCGCGTAGCGGGTCTCTAATGCAGACCAGTTCTCGATGATGGGATCCGTCGCATCGATGATACCGTCGATGACGTTTCGGATGTTGCGACTCAGCTTATAGATCATGATGTCTTTGCCCATCTGGTACTTGTTGAACAGTTTATCGTAAAAGAATTGACCGATCATATTCGGGAAATGAAACCCGCCCAGCACTGCGTAAATCTTCTTGGTGCTTCGGCTGATCAGGAGTATGTTCAGCACAGCATTGCCCACGACCATCAGTGCGAACAGTACGCCGCACCACGGCGTATTGATGAAATCCCAGAACCCACCCGACTTTGTGCCGACCACTGTAAACGCCGACGCGAATACGCCAATCGAGAATAAGATCGTGAACAGATGTGTGACCGTGTTCTCGAAGCTCCAATACAGTTGCGAGACGCCCTGCCCACTCGTGTTGCGGTAGGTGTGGATCTTCTGCCGCAGAAAATGCGTCTCAGGGTTCTCGATTTGCTCGAAATCCATCTCCTGCTGCTTCTCGTTGAGCGGCTGTTCGTAGATGTTTCGGACATTGACAGACAGGTACGAGCTGACGCCTTTGAGCGCGTGCATCGCGGCTTGCGCGCCGAGGTTGATCAGCGCCGCGACGATGGCGAGCGTGAGTACATGCGTAAACTCTCTGCGTTCGGAGAGCGCGTTGATGATCATCGCCGACGCGACGATGTTGACAAAGGGCAGCAGTGCGGAGAATATTGCACGTGCGGCGGCCGCGGGTAGGTAGCCTGGGATGAGTCCGTGCAAAACTTTATATCCGCGCAGGAGAATCGCAATCTTGTTCTTGATGCTCACATCGCCACCCCCACTTCCTCTGTTACGTTCTCTTTGTAATAATGGCTCTGGATGCTAAATAACGCGTAATATTTGCCCTTCTTCTGCATGAGTTCGTCGTGCGTGCCGTCCTCTACGATTGCGCCATCCTCGAGGTAGAGGATGCGGTCGCAGAAGCGCGTACTTGCCAGGCGGTGTGAGATGAACACCGAAGTCTTGTCCTCCGAGATGCGGCTGTACTGCTCATAGATGCGGCTCTCCGCAATCGGATCGAGCGCGGCGGTCGGCTCGTCGAGGATCAGGAACTGCCCGTTCTTGTAGAGCGCCCGCGCCAACGCGAGCTTTTGCACCTCGCCGCCCGACAGATCTACCGCGGCGGGATACAGTCCGCGAATCAGATACGTATCGAGACCGCACTCAAAGCCCTGCACTTTCTCTGCGAATCCCGACAGCACCAGCGCGTCGTCCAAACGCGCTTGATCGAAGCCCGACGGCCGACCCGTGATGTTCTGCCCGACTGTCATGGGCAGCAGCGTGATGTCTTGGAATACGGCCGAGAACAGTTTGTAATAGTCCTCGATGTTGTACGCGTCTACGGGTTTGCCGTCGGCAAGTACGACGCCACTCGTGGGTCGGTACAGTCCGCAGAGCAGCTTGACCAGCGTGGTCTTGCCCGCACCGTTGAGCCCTACGATGGCGAGCTTCTCGCCCTTTTGGATCGTGAGATTGAGGTTGTGAAAGATCTTGGTATCTGTACCTGCGAACTCGTAGCATACGTCCTTGCACTCGATCGAGAACGTCTCGGTCGGCGGCGCGATCCCCGCGCCACGGTTGTTCTTGTTGGGATGATCCAAGTATGCGCGCATCTCGTTGAAGCCTACGTTGATGCGGTCGAACCAGTATAGGTTGTCGGCCAAGCCGTCGAACCACGCGGTGAATCCCGCGATCATGCCGAAGTACAGCACAAAATCGGATACTTCCATCTGTCGCGCGTACATCGCGTACACGAGCAGGCCATACGCCGCGCCCTCGCGCACGAACGACAGCAGTGCGCACAACATACGGATCGAGAAGCCGTACTGTTCTTCTTTGCACTGCCACGCCATGCGCTGTCGCAGCACGTCGGCGAACAGCGACCGAAACCACGACGCCATGTTGTAGAGCCGGATGTCCTTGGCGGGCGCGAAGTCTTTGGAGGACATCTCGAGATAGACCTTCTTCCGGTCGATGGGCAGCCAGTGTTCTTTATTCTTATGATTCCACGCCGTGATGCGTTTGAGCAAGAAGTAGCTTGACAGCGTCGTCGCGGAGATGATGATCAAGATGAGCGGATTGAGTAGCAGAATCGCCATCGCGTACGACACGAGGCCGATGATGTTGCCGATGAAGGCCGACAGCGTGTCGATGGCTTTGCGTGCGCCCGAAGAGTCGCTGCCGCAGTTTTGCACGGCTTTCATCGCTTCGGACAACCCCTGCGGACTCTCGTTGTACTCGTAGTCGTGCATCATCATGTAGTCAAAGATCATCCACTGGTAGCGGAAACCGTTGACATACTCCATACGCCGATTCTGTCCGTTCAGGTAGTTGCGGATGATCGTACACGCCGCCGTCGCCCCGCACAGCAGCAAGATGTTCCCCACGATACGGTCGAGATCGGCGTTTTGCTCGACCATCGAGACCACGGTCTTGGAGAGATACAGCCCCAGCAGGGGGATCACGACGATCAACGGCGCGCGCAGCAGCGTGAGCACCGTAGCCTTGGCGTTCCAACGCCACATGTTGCCGAACATGAACCGTACGTTGTCCCAGAAACTGTGCGCTAATTTTTGTCTTTGATTTGCCATGTCTTGTCTCGCCTCCTCTGCTTCTATACTACCACAGTCTGCGCCTGAAAAGTAAAATCGCGCGTGAACGGTTGCAATTCACACGCGAGTGGTCATCCGCAAGCGCAGGGCTACCGAGTTTATAGCGGCAACATAACCTCGGTCACAAATACGCCCTTCTCGTGCTGCCGATCCACAAAGCCCTGGTACTTCTCCGACAGCTTGTCAATGCGGATGAGTCCAAACCCATGGGAGGGCGAATCCTTGGTCGAGAGATAGTGTCTGCCCGACCTGTTGACCGCACCGCCCACGGCGTTGGATACGGAGATGTAGAGCAGGTCTTTGTGCGTGCCGATGTAGATGCGGATGAAGCGTTTGGTCTCATCGGGCTGTCGTACGCACGCCTCGATCGCGTTGTCGAGCAGGTTGCCGATGATGACGCAGAGGTCGACCTCCTGCACGCGCAATGTTTTCGGCACGACAGCCTTGACGTTGACGGCGATGTGCTTCGACCGCGCGAGCGAGATCTTGCTGTTGAGGATGGCGTCGATCATGACGTTGCCCGTCTTGAGGACGGTGTCGATGCTGATGAGGTCGGCGTCGAGTTTGCCCAAGTAGTCGCCCAACTCATGTGTCTGCTCGAGTGCGAGGTAGGCCTTCATGGCCTGGATGTGATTGTGGTAGTCGTGCCGCCAACCGCGGATCTGCTTGTAGATGTTCTCGACCTCGTCGCAATGCTTGGCGACGAGGTCATTCTGATAGGACGCGATGCGTCGTTCGACGAGATAGTGCATGTACCGCTTCGACAGCCACAGCAGCCCGGGGATCAGCGCGCAAACTGCGATCGCTATATAGATGTAGGTCATCGTGCGTCCTCACCTCCGGTCAAGTACCGCATCATAGCTCGGTTGACGTCGGCATACAGTCGCCGCGATAGCGGCAGCGTGCATCCTGAGTCAAGTGTCACCTCTGTCCGTGTGATCTTGCGGATGTAGCGCAGGTTGACGACGTAACAGCGGTGGCAGCGCACGAAATCGCGCGTGAGCTTGCCCTCGAGTTCGTAGAGTGGCATCTTGACTGTGTATGTCTCGTGTGTGGTCCTGACCTCGAGCGTATGGTTGGACGCCTCGACGTAGAGGATGTCGTCAGCGGGGATGCGCACGTACGCATCGTCTACGGGCAACAGCAGCAATTCACTGGATTTGGCGACTTGTTTGGCCGCCCTGTCGAGTACCTCGAAGAGCTTGTTCGGATGCACGGGCTTGAGCAGGTAGTGCAGCGCCGACACCTCGTACCCCTCTGCCATGAAGTCGGGATAACCCGTGATGAAGATGATCTGCACAGCATCGTTACCCTCGCGGATCTGCCGTGCGAGCGCTACGCCGTCCATGACCTTCATCTGGATGTCGAGCAATAGGATGTCGATCGATGCGTCGACTTCGTAGGCGAACAGAAAGCTCTCCGCGCTGTTGTAGTCCGATATGCGCACGAGGACGTGCCGTTCGGACGCCCACTGCTGCACGAGTGTCGTGAGGTAGTCGGTTTCAATGCGCTCGTCGTCGCAGATTGCGAGGTGTATCATGGATGTGTCCTCTTGTGTTTGTGTGTTGGGTTAAGTATTAAGTATAGTGTATTCGGAATCGCGCAACAAATCAAGTGGTACGTTGGTGAAAGGCATATGCCACAGAGGCAATTCTAGGTAAGCATCGCACGGTTGATGCAACTGCTACAAATGACAAACCGTCATTCGCTCATCAAAAAAGCTCGCGTGGGGCGAGCTTTTTTTGACGTCATAGTGCAGCGCTATTGAATGAAACTCTTATAGTGATTGTTGGCCATGAATCTGAGGATGGTCGGCATATGCTGTTCGATCAGGCTGGACTTTTCTTCCAGTGTCTTTCTGGCCGCCCACAAGGCTCGGCAGTATTCCTCGTGAACTGCTGCATCGCAGCCCCGGATTTCTTCCGCGCGCAACACCTCGCAGCCTTGGAATGGGTTGGCCGTACCGATAAACAGCGTATTCTTCTTGTCCACAAACAGGATTCTGCCGCCGTAATTATTCGGATTGTCGATGCCGTTTAACGTCACTGGCTGGAAGTGTTTGCCGTCGCTCGAGATATACATATCAAACCCGATGGGATAGCGCACAACCCGCAACAATTTCACCACGGCTTCGTAAACCTCGATCAGGATGTTGGTGATGACCGGGCCGATCAGCCCAGATAACGCTTGCCTGTTGGCCAACAGCGTCGTGAGAATTACCTGCATGTTGCTGGAATCATCAAACGTACTGATGAGCAGATCGCCCTTATATTCCTGTATCTGCCAAGCGTAGACATTGAACGGATTGTTGAAACCCGCGCCAATCCTTGACGAGCCGTTGGCGCTATTGCCGTTTCGATTTGCGGCCGATGAGGGCAAGAGATTGCCGCCTACGATATACTCCCATCTGTCGCGCTTGTCGATGCGGATGACGTCGCAGCCCATGGGGATAAACCATGCCAAAGGCAGTGGTTTGGTTGCGCTGACATAGAGGTGGTTGTCGAATACGCCTATGCCTAATGTGTATTGGTTCAGCGGATTACCAAAGCCGTCGCCGACGATCATCGTCCATTCATTAAGTCTCGGCTCTTCGCCGTTTGTACGCCATACCTGAACGCCAGACGGTCCGCTGGTAGCGGCATAGATGCGCTTATTGAATACGGCAAGATTACTTATGGCGCCCAGAGGATTACGCTGCGGGTCGAACCCCGGGCTACTGCTGTCTGTAATTAACGTCCACGGATAGAACTCAGGATCAGGGCTGCTGTATAGCAACGGTACCGGATTGCTGCTGGATTCATCCACAGTCGCAACATATAGCTTGCCTTCATGCGAGACCATCGCCCTCGACGATGTACCCTCCAACTTACCCGGCATAATAAACCAGTTGACACCGTTGGTGGTTTTTAGGACTTTTGCGCTGTTACCAAAGCTGGCCGCGTATAG
>CAYPOE010000092.1:0-8907 GCA_964412285.1 uncultured Eubacteriales bacterium
GGCCTCGACCCGGGCCCAGCGGTTACGCGTGTCGACCTCGAGGATGCGCTTCATATGCTCGTACGAGAACGTCTGCAACCGCATCAGGATATACTCGGCAACCTCTGGATTGGCAGCCATATCGATGCACATCTGCTCGGTACCGCGGATGCATTCGTAGAAGTAAGTCAACGATGTGTAGCCGCCACTGATCGCGAAGCCATCGTACGATTTGCACTGCGCATCGATCACGTCGTAATCGAATAGATCGACAGTTGGGAATGTATAGTTGGCGTCGATCTCATCGATGGTATCGCCGATACAGGGGAAATCTTCCGGCTCGCTATAGGAACCGTTGCCGTCGGGCAGTGGGATCGTGCGGTACTTGACGCCCCACATGTCTCGATCGTCGTCGCGCCGGAGTCGTGGGCCTACGCCCATGATCATGTCGATGTCCATCGCTTCGGCCAGCGCCTGCATTGTATTTACGGTATAGTGCTTCAATAATTGTTCAGTAATCTCAGGAACGCCCCAGTAATCCGTGGGTACGCGATCGGTGGGTTGATGATTGATCGCGGCGATGATGCGCTCCCTGTGTGTCATAGACATAGAACTGCCTCCAATGATGATTTCTGAATCGTGATTTTTGAATCGTGATTTCTAATCTTTCGTGTAACTTCGTGTAACTTCATGTAACAAAGTAAAAATGATACGCGGCCGAGTGAACCCATTCCAAAAGGGATAAGGTTCCCATGAAGAGTATAGCACAAAAACCCAAAGGAAAGCAAGCGTAGAGAAAGGCCGGGTCAAGCCGGATCGAGACTGCAATGTGATCGATACGCTTGTCGTGCGTATGAAGAAAACATATATTGACATATTGCGGCAATTATATTACAATGTATTACAACTCCTATAACTATATGTGATCATATTCTAATCATTCATTATGTATTACGCACGTTCGGAGAATCAATTAGGCATAAAGCAAACGGTTGCGGCGCATTCGCTGCGCGTCGCCGAGCTTTGCGAACGATTTGGCACGGCATTCGGATTGCCCTACCCTTGCCGACTTATGGGATTGTTGCACGACGCGGGTAAGTATTCAGAACTATTTCAAGGCGTACTCGAAGGCACGATACACGGCGTGAATCATGAAGCCGCAGGCGCGTATATCGTGGGCAATGTCTATAAGAAAGCAGCCATGCCACTGCTGCGCTGTATCTACGGACATCACAAGGGCTTGCTACACGACGCTTACGACAACGTTCGACGATCCGAAAGCGACGCATGGGATGGCCAACGACAGTTTTCTGTCAGCAAACCCGAGGGGTATCATACGCTATTCTCTGAATTCACCAGAGAACTGGCGTTGCCTACCCAAAAGGTCGTATTGCCGCAACACGACGACGCCATCGCCGACATGTTGCTGCACCGCATGTTGTTGTCAGTATTGGCCGATGCAGACTACATATCTTCGGCCGAACATTTCGATAGCAGCATCACTGCGTTGGTAGAAGAACAACACGAACACGATGCGCTGCAAGCGCGGGCGCTGTACGACAGATTGTTGCGTCACATCGATGAGGTGCGCGCGAAATCAAAGGCGCAGTCCGACGTCAACGCAATCCGCGAACGCGTACTGCGGTCGTGCATCGACGCAGGTACGCGGCCGCCCGGACTGTTTACGTTGACCGCGCCGACGGGTACAGGCAAGACGCTCGCATTGCTCGCGTTCGCGTTGCGCCACGCAATGCAACACAATCTGCGTCGCGTCATCGTGGTACTGCCCTACCTGTCTATCATCGAACAAAACGCCGACGTATACCGCACGATCTGCGGAGACGTACTTGAAGCGCACAGTCAGCGAGATCTCGACGAAACCGACCGTCTACATGCGGCGCGGTTCGACGAGCCTGTGATCGTGACGACGTCGGTCAATTTCTTTGAGTCGCTGTTCTCGGACAAGCCGTCGCAGTGTCGCAAGCTGCACCATATCGCAGGCAGCGTCGTCGTGTTCGATGAGGCGCAGAGTCTGCCGCCGCACTTGTTGTCCGCGACGCTGTCGGCCGTCAACGCGCTCGTACATCACTACGGCTGCACCGTGCTGTTTTCAACCGCGACACAGCCGCCGTTCGAGTTGCTGCCGCGCGTGACGTGGCGACCACATGAAATCATACCGGAGCCGCAATCCATCTTCACAGCGCTCAGGCGCGTCAACATCGAGTGGGCAGTCGATATACCTACGCCGTTGTCCGATATAGCGGCGCAGGTCGCGCGCAGCGACAGCGTTTGTGTGATACTCAACCTGCGCCGCCATACGCGCGCACTGTACGACTTGGTGGCCGCATCTTGCGAATCTGGTACCGTGTTCCACATCTCGACCGACATGTGCGCCGCGCATCGCAAACGCACATTGGATGTCATTCGCAAACGGTTAGAGCATCAGTTGCCGTGTCGCATCATCTCGACGCAGTGCATCGAAGCGGGCGTGGATCTCGATGTACACGAGATGTACCGCGCACTCGCGCCGCTCGACGCCATCATACAGAGCGCCGGGCGCTGCAATCGCAACGGCAACGACATGGGTCGCATGGTGGTATTTGTACCCGAGGACGCGGGGTATCCCGGCACATACTATCGCAACGCGGCCGTCGCGGTCAAGACACTCCTGTACCGCCACGACATCGACGTCTGCGACGTGGCGCATATGCGCGAGTATTACGAAACGATGTTCAAAGGCTACGACGCCGACGATCCGAAACTATCGGAAGCCATCGATAACTACGACTACCCCGAGGTGGACAACCGCTACAACATGATCGATAACCGCGGCGTGCAGATCATCGTGCCGTACGAAGGATGCTCGGCGTTATATCATCAAGTGATAGAAACGGTGAAGGCCGAGGGTGGTATGACGGCCAAGGCGATGCGCATGTGCGCGCCGATCACGGTCAGCAGCTTCAACATCAAAGCCGTGCGTGGCACATGCGAGCCCGTGCCGTACAAACGCTTCGGCAAACCGCAACGCGAGGACGACCATCACATAGACTGGTATATCCTGCGCAACGATACGCTGTATGACGGTGCGACGGGCGCATTGTTCGATAGCGGTGCGGTCGGCGACATCGTCGATGAGTATTGCGTGATATAGGGATCTCCGCGAGAGGGGTGAATTTCAAAACTTATGCGAGAACAGATCATCATGGAAACATGGGGCGATTTGGCGTGTTTCACGCGCCCCGAGAGCAAGGTAGAACGTCTGAGCTATCCCGTACCGACGCCGTCGGCGCTGCGTGGACTGCTCAGTGCAATCTACTCCAAGCCCAACGAATTTTACTGGCAGATCAACCGCGTTGAGGTGTTAAAGCCGATCCGCTACATCAGCTTCAAGCGCAACGAGGTCAAGAGCAAGGTTGGCAACAGCGCCAACCCCATCTTGGTCGAGGACGACCGTACCCAGCGGCAGAGCGTCATGTTGAAGGACGTACACTATCGCGTATACGCGAGCATCATCAAGCGCGATGGTTTCAAGGGTACGCTGACCGCGCTGTACGAGCAGGCCGACCGTCGCATACGCGGCGGCAAATGCTTCTATCAACCATGCCTTGGTACGCGCGAGTGCGTCGCATACTTCTCGCCGAATGAGTCGGGACTCTTGCCATGCAAGGAATCGCTCGACGTCGGTCTGATGCTGTACGACGTATTCGACCTACACTCGTTTGAGGTCACAACCAAGTCCAAGCCGTACATCACGCTGTTCAAGGCCAAGCTCGTCGACGGCGTGCTTGAGATACCCGACTTCGACAGCGGCGACGTACTGCGTCCGTAGGGGGTACCGATATGTTACCTGAATTACGAAGATATGCGATGGATCGCAACATTGTCGGCAGACCTGGGTTCAAGGAGCGCAATGTCAAGGCCTACGTGAACCTATCGGCTGACGGCAGGTACATCGACATATCGCGCCCCACGGGTAAAGTGAGTTGCCCGGACATCGGGGCATTGGCACTGGGTACCGAAAAGTGCAATATATTAGTAGAAAAACTCGACATCGTACTGTCGCTGTCGGATAAATATGCCAAAAAATCGGCGTTCTTTCTCGAAACATTAGAACAGGGCGCGGCGTACGAGCCTCTGTTCGACGTGGTATTGAACGCACTGCGCGACGGAGATACGCTGTCTGCGATATACAATGGCTGCACCGCGAACAAGATCAAGCCGGCCGACGTCGTCGGCTTCATCGTCGACGGGCAAGCCATTGAACAGAGTACGCGATATTTGGACTGGTGGAGCGAGTTGCGCTACAAACTGCTCGACCGAGCCAATGCGGATACCAAGCTCTGCTTCATCACGGGCGAGTCTTCCGAGGTGCTCGATACAGTACCCAAGATCGACGGCCTGTTCACGGTGGGCGGTCATGCGGCGGGCGACGCGTTGATCTGCTTCGATAAGGCGGCGTTCACATCGTACAACCTCAAGGCCGCGCACAACGCCTACGTATCCGAGGATGGCATGAACGCGGTCAACAGTGCGCTGACCGAACTCCTCAAAAAGGCACGCATCCATGCGGGCAGCAAGTTTGTGCATTGGTACAAAGAATCGGAGGATGCGAGTCACGACGTCATGTACGCGATCGATTTCGGCGTAAAGCTGAATGAGTCCGATGACGAGGATGGCGAGGATGTCCAAGATGATCCCAAACCCGCGTCAAATACGAAGCAAAAGGACAAATCGAAGCCCAAGCAGCCCGACAATCCGCTCGAGATCCAGCAACTGCTCACCTGCATCCAAACGCGCAAGAAGCCCTATCAGCCGCACAACCGCTACTACGTACTGCTGCTGTCGGGTGCAGGCGGCAGGGTGATGATCAGGGGTTACATGCAGGGCAGTTGCGACGAACTGTGGGAGAACTATTGCCAGTGGTTTGACGATCTAACGTTGGTTTTGGGCAACAACCATACGTTTTGCAATACACCGGGCGAGTTCTTGATATACACACGTTTGGTCGCGTATCAGCGCGGCGGTCGGAGGATCGGCGAACGCATCGGCAAGGAGTTGTCGGGATTGGCGTCGGCCATCAAGTATGCCATCATCAACGGCACGGCATTGCCCGATACCGTCGCGAGTCGTGCGCTATCGTATATACGGCACGACATGTTGGCCTCGGACGACAGCAATTACGATAAATCGCCCGATCCCACCGCGGTGCAGATCCTGAAGGCGTGGTTATTACGAAAGTTCAGAGCGAGAGGAGAGGAATGTCACGTGTGTGAAAAAGTCAATGAGCAAAATCCCAGCGTCGCCTACCATTGCGGCAGGCTCATGGCCGTGTATGCGACCATCCAGAAGGAGGCCTTGGGCGACGTAGGTGCAGGCGTCGTGCAGCGCTACTATACGTCGGCCGCGACGTCACCGGCACTCGTCATCGGCAGGCTGTCGATGTTGAGCCAGCATCACTTGAACAAGATCGAGGAAGGCAGTCATGTGGTGCGCTACGACAAGATGTTGACTGCCATTTATCAAGCCTTGCCGCCAACCTTGCCCACGACGTTGACGCTTGAGGAACAGGCGCAGTTTGCGATCGGCTATCATCATCAGTTGGCCGAGATATTTACTAAGAAGAACAATCCCCCAACCAAGGAGAATACACAGGAGAACGCCCATGATTAACAATCGATATGAGTTCATCTGCTACATCGAGTGCGTCAACGGCAATCCGAACGGTGATCCCGACATGGGCAACATGCCGCGGATGGATCCGCAGGATATGCACGGCTACATCACTGACGTCGCCATCAAGCGTCGCGTACGCAACTACGTACAGAGCGCGTACAGCAGTCAGCCCGGCATGGGCATCATCATGCAGAGTTCAACTAATCTCAATCGCTTCATTGCGGAAGCTCATGAGAACGTAGAGAGCCAGGATGCGAATGTCAAAGGCAAGGATAAGGTTAACAAAGCGCGCGAATACTGCTGCAAGAAATATTTTGATGTCAGAACATTCGGTGCTGTATTGGCTGTAGGTGCCAACGCAGGCCAGGTGCGCGGCCCGATACAGATTGCGTTCGCGCGTTCGGTCGAACCCATCCTGCCACAGGACATTTCCATCACACGCATGTTGGTATCAGAAAAGGTTGCGGGAGAAACTAGCGAAGCATATTTGAAGTGGGAAGCCGAGCAGGACGAGTCCAAGCTCCGTACGATGGGACGCAAGCAGTTCATCGCGTACGGCCTGTACGAGGTGCGCGGCTTCATCAGTGCAAATCTCGCCGATGAAACAGGCTTTGGCGAGGATGATTTGGCTGTATTCTTTGAAGCGTTGCAAGGCATGTACGAGCACGATCGTTCTGCAAGCAAGGGCATCATGAGCGTGATCTCGCCCGTCGTCATCTTCCGTCATGTCGGCACGGATTCCGATGCCGCGCAACGTGCCAAACAGAGCCGTTTGGGCTGTGCGCCCGCGCACAAGCTGTTTGACCTCGTCTCCGTACAGCGCAAGGACGACGTCAAGTACGCGCGCAGTTATAAGGATTACGTCGCAAAGATCAACATGGACGGCGTACCCAAGGGCGTGGACGTTGGGTTCATGTCAGGTTCATTCTCGGATACATCATGGAATGTCGTGCCACACGATAGTTGGATTACAAAAGCATAATCATTCATATCGTTTGATTTGACTACTCTAATATTTGATGCATATGGAAGCTGACGATTATATGGCACTGTCGCTGCTATCGCAGTATTACTACTGCCCGAGACGCGCCGGATTGCTCATGCTTGAACAGTTGTGGAGCGACAACGAGTATACGGCCGAGGGCGTGAGCGACCATGACAAGGCGCATCGCTCTGCCATTGAAAAACGCGGTAAAACCATACACATTTACGACTATGCAGTCTATTCGCATACACTTATGCTAACCGGCCGATGCGACTGCGTCGAGGCACATGCCGACGACGATGGCTGCATACTGCCGTTTGCGGATGGGCGGCATGCCTTGTATCCAGTCGAGTATAAACACGGCGTCACGCGCGACGAAACCGAGTACAATGTGCAGCTATGTGCGCAAGCCGTGTGCCTCGAGGAGATGCACGGCATCCACATCGACAGCGGTGCGATCTTCTACACGAGCTCGCACCGCCGCGTCGACGTGGCGTTCGACGCCAAGTTGCGCAATATGGTTGCGGATGGCATGACCGCGTTGCGCGCCATGATGAATGACGCACGCGTGCCGCCCGCACATTACGGCAAACGCTGCAAGAAATGCTCGTTGGTCGATATGTGCGCGCCGCGCGTCAAACGTTCGGTGGATGGATACCGCGACGAATTATACGCGCTTTTGCAGGAGCCTACGGCATGAAACAGTTACAGAATGTTATCTACGTGCTCACGCCCGATAGTTACCTCTATGTACAGAACGAAACGGTCGCGATCAAAGTTGGTGGTGAAGAAAAGGTGCGCGTACCCGCACACACGATCGAATCCATCGTATGCATGGTGGACACCACAGTATCTACGCCGTTTTTGCGATTCTGTGCCGAACGGCACATCTCGTTGTCATTTCTGTCGGAGTACGGGCGATTCTATGGCCACCTCTACGGCGGGGTACACGGCAATGTACTGTTGCGAAAGCGGCAGTATCAGGCGATGGATGCGACGACAGGCACAAGCATCGTACGCATGATCCTCTGCGCCAAGCTCGCCAACAGCAAGACGGTCATACAGCGCAACATGCGCGATACATCGGACGCCATAGCCAAGGATACGTTGCGTCGGGCCGCAGATATGCTGACCAACATCGGATCACAGATTACGGCGTCGGATGACATCGACCAAATGCGCGGCCTGGAGGGTTCGGCGGCGAGTTGCTACTTTGATGTATTTGACTGTTTTATCAAGAGCAAGGATCCCGATATGGCCTTTGTGCGGCGCAGCAAGCGTCCACCAGAAAACAATACAAACGCGCTGTTGTCATTTTATTACGCGCTGCTCCGCAATGATACGATTGCGGCGTTGGAGTGCGTAGGATTGGATCCCGCGGCTGGATACCTGCATACGTTGCGGCCGGGCAGACCATCGCTCGCGCTCGACTTAATGGAAGAGTTACGCGCGCCGCTCGCCGACCGCTTGGCCGTATCGTTGATCAATCTAAAGCAAATCAACGCCAACGACTTTACACATGACGCATCAGGTATACGCATATCGGACGATGCCAAACGCACTGTCATCAACGCATGGCAGAAGCGTAAGCGTGAGGAGATTGTACATCCATTCACGAACGAAAAGATTCCGATTGGCCTAATACCGTTCGTGCAAGCGCAATTGTTGGCGCGTTACCTACGCGGCGACTGCGATATGTACCCTGCGTTCATTTGGAAGTAAAAATATTATTGCCGTAAAAACAACCCCCTCGTCCCATCAAAAACCTGCACAAAAACCAAGCCCACAGCGATGTGCGGCTTAGCACAGGGGCATTTCAGGATTTATATCCGAACTGTCCATTCAGTAACCCTCGCACTTGTCGCTGCAGTTGGGAGTATTGCCGTTTTCGTTGTGAGTGGCGCCCTGTGGGGCATGAATGATTTGTATGATATGATGGTATTAATCACATATGATGTCGATGTTACCACACCAGATGGCGTACGTCGTTTGCGTCACGTAGCCAAGATATGCGAAAATTACGGAGTTCGTGTGCAAAATAGCGTCTTTGAACTGCTCGTCGATAATGCGCAGTATATAGGTGTCAAGCGCGAACTGGAGAAGATTATCGATCATACCAGTGATTCGGTTCGTTGTTATCGCCTAGGCAAATCGTGGGAGACCAAGGTTGAAACCATGGGACGTTTGCCCAGGGTAATACAAAACGACACCCTAATCTTTTATTGCGCGTACCCCTATCTCACATAAAAACCCCGTTAGGTTCGCGCGAT
>CAYPOE010000093.1:0-8835 GCA_964412285.1 uncultured Eubacteriales bacterium
CCTACTCATACAGTCGGTGTGGGAGAATGATCGCTACGAGACTGCCAATCGCAGGTGGGTACTCGAACGGTTCCCAATCCTCTATCGGTTGACCGCAGGCTCATATATCAACTTCCCACTGCTGCAACTGCCGCACTATATGGAAAACTATTTCGGTCGGAATGCCCGTGCGCTCGAGTGTGTCAAGGCGACGTACGACCCCTGCAACGTATTCACGTTCCCACAAAGCATACCCGAATAATACACGCCAACGCAGCAACACACCATGTGTCGCCCAACAGATACGCATATGATATAGTCCGCTACTCAAAGTAACAGTTTTGAGCATATTGACAAGGCTTACGAAATATGCTATAGTTATAAAAATATCTCAAAAGGAGCCAAGCGCGTGTTGACATACAAACTGTTTGATCGTAATAATAACGGTAGCAAGCCGGCGTCGGATAATCGCGCGCGGGCTTTAGTCCTTTTGGAGAATATCGTATCTGACATTCAATAGAACAGGATAGGATAGCATACCATAAGCGGCTAAAGGCACACACCTTTAGCCGCTTTTATTTTTCTCAGGAGGTTCACCCAACTATGCTCGCAGATCTGCACCTGCACTCGCAATACTCCGACGGCACGCTCACGCCTCGCCAACTCGCCGCGAAAGCCAAGGCCACAGGCATCGGACTCATCGCTGTATGCGACCACAACACCCTCGCCGCGTACCCTCATCTCCAACGCGCGTGTGATGAACTCGGCCTGTCATGTATACGCGGTGTGGAGATCGAGGCCGACTTCGACGATACAAGTATACACATCCTCGCATACAACGTTGACGCGGATAATGCCCCGCTGCTCGCGCTGCTTGAGAACAATCAGGAGATTATGGAACGCATGAGTATCGACCTCATCGACCGCATGTCGGCAGACTACGCCGCGCTGTCGCCCGACGACTATGCAACATACGTGCGCGACCCACAGTACGGCGGCTGGAAGGGGGTCGACTACCTGCGCAGCAAGGGCTTCGACATCTCCTACCCGCACTGTATGAATCACTACAGACAGTATCACATATCGCCGTACCGCACATTCGAGCGTGTAGGCGCAATCTGCGACGTCATCCACGGCGCGGGCGGCGTGGCTATACTCGCACATCCTGATGTATGGTTCACAGCAGAGGAAGTTGCAGACAAACTCGCCGTGCTGTACGCGCATGGAATCGACGGCGTGGAGTGCTACTACACTTCGCACAGTGCGGCATATAGTGCGATCTGCACAGATTTTTGCAGGACACACGATCTGCTCATCACGGCGGGTTCGGACGACCACGGCGAGTTCGCCAAATACATCGATGGCTTCGTGTATGGTATGGGCGCTGTTATGATTGATACGGATCAACTCAACCTGAAAGGACTGGTGTGATATGCAACGGAGTACAACAGAGATCATCACGTATTACGCGACGATGTACGGCGAAAAAGATCGGTTCACGCGCGACAGGGCGCACACGATTGAGTACCTCACGACGTTGCGATACCTTGAGCGGTATCTGCCGCACGGATGCCATGTACTCGACTGCTGCGCGGGACCCGGTGCGTATGCGTTTGCGCTCGCCGAGATGGGCTACCGCGTGACGGCGGGCGACCTCGTCGCCGAACACGTGGATATGCTGAACGAACGCAATCGCGATGCGGGCGGCATACTCGAACGCGTGTATCAGGGCGACGTACTCGACATGAATCAGTTCGCCGACGATACATTCGATGCGGTACTCTGCATGGGTGCGCTGTATCACCTGTTCGATGAGGCCGATCGACAGCGGTGCATCGCCGAATGTCTGCGCGTATTGCGACGCGGCGGCCTATTCGTGTTTGCGTACATCAACCGCAACGGCGTGTACATCAACCATGTGCTCTACAACGAGGGCGACGCAGATCACCGCAACGCCGTACTTGAAACAGGGCACAACGGCGTATTCTACACGATGGACTTCGGCGAACCCGCGCAGTTGGTGGACGGGTTCCCGCTCGAGCGATTGGCCGACGTCGGCGTGGATGGGCTGATCTATCCGTTGAAGGATGCACTCAACGCAATGGACGATGAGATGTTCGACTCGTATATGGCGTACCACTTCGCGACGTGCGAGCAACCGTCGATCATCGGACACAGTATGCACGGACTATGGATCGGGAGAAAGGCATGAGATTGCAAGATACCAATACCTTCGCGACCCTGCGCGACATGATCGCGCATCTGTCGCGGTTGCCGCAGGTCGTCGGCATCCTCGAGTATGGCAGTCGATGCGCCGACGACCTGTCGGCAGGTGGCGACTACGACCTCACGGTAGTCTTAGATGCGCCGCTGTCGCGCAATGTAGATGGCGTACACCTGCACGTAGCGGGCATCCCCGTCGACTGTATGCTGCTTTGCGTCGCCGACTTCGATCGTGACGCGCCGCGGCAAGTATTTCATCTCGCGCACCTCGGCAGCACGATCCTCTACGATCGTGACGGTACGATGCGGCGACTGCTCGACCACATCGAGGCGCATTGGCCGTCGCAGGATACGTGGAACGACAGCGACAGCATGTGGCTGCGATTTGCGTCGCGGCATACGCTCGACAAGTTGCGGCATAGGCTGCACGACGACGAACTGTACACGCGGTACTTCATCGGCATGACGGCGGGCTTCATGTTAGACAACTACGCCAAGCTGTACGGACTGCCCGCAGGGAAACCGAAAGTACACTGGGCGCACATGCAGTCGCACGACGCGGCGTTATACGCTGATTATGCAGCGTTGTACAGTACGACGGATGTGCGGAAACAGTTCGACGCACTCGAGCGCATCAACGCCCACATCGCCGACGCAGTCGGCGGCATGTGGGCAGACGATGAGCTGCTGTTTCACTTGACGCCCGACGGCATCGTCGACGTCGACGAACAACGACAGCTTATGCAATTATTATTCGGAGGGATACGAGCATGAGATTGGAAACCGAACGATTGATCCTGCGACCCTATACGATGGAGGACGTCGATGCAGTGCAAATCTATGCGTCCGACCCCGATGTTGTTAGGTATATGGGATGGGGGCCTAACACACCCGAACAAACTGCGGGATTTGTGCAATTCTGCATCGAGCGCATGAATCAAACGCCATGCATCTACTATCAATTCGCGGCTATGCTCAAAGACAGCGGCCAACTCATCGGCGGATGCGACCTACATGTCGACGGCGATACAGGCGGCGTCGGTTGGATCCTGAACCGCGATTACTGGCGGCAGGGCTACGGCACAGAGATGGGACGCGCGCTGCTCGCGTTCGGGTTCGATACGCTCGGACTGCGGCGCATCGTGTCGCGGTGCGACGCGGAGAACGTCGGCTCATATGGCATCATGGAGCGCATCGGTATGCGGCGCGAGGGTACGATGCTGTGCAGCAGGAGCTGTAGAGATGGCCAATACGCCGATGAGCACAGGTATGCGATGCTGCGCGACGAATGGGATACACAGAAAGAGATCGCGTACTACAACGCGTCGCCATGCAAGTGCGATGGCTTTATCACGGTACCCGAACTGCGCGACGGCGACGTCCACCTCGTCTGCGTCGACAAAAAGCCCGGGATTCCCGAGAAGAAATGGGTACCTGCATATCAGTTTCTCATCTGCAAGGGTAGCGAACGCATCGGCATCATCGATCTGCGCATCGGCTACACCGACGGACTGTACTACGGCGGACAGATCGGGTACGGCGTGGATGAGCCGCATCGCGGCAACGGCTACGCGGTATCCGCGTGCAGGGCGCTCGTACCTGTCATCAAGGCGCACGGCATGACGCGCGTACTCATCACCAACAACCATACCAATCACGCATCGCGGCGCGTCTGCGAGAAGCTCGGCGCACGGCTCATACGCGTCGCGCGGTTGCCCGAGTGGCACGACTTATACAAAGAGGGCGATCGATTCGAGAACATATTCGAGTGGACGATAGATATAGAATAGATTAGACTGCTATGTAGAGGGCGCGTACATCACGCGCCCTTGTTTTTGCCAATGAGCGACAGCTTGAACCGTCGCAACTTTTGCCTTGCCGATTCGGGCAACACCGACAGCAGGAGGAGTGCAATGGACGCGCCCACCATCATGCCGCGAATCACTTCGGGTAACGGATACACAAAGCGATCGATCAGGATATGCGCGCTGTTTAGGAGCAGTCCGACGCAGAGCAATATATTGGGTTTTTGCCGATTCATGTGATTTACCTCAATACTTATTGTGATAGTAGAGTTTTAGTGCGCCTTTGGTGAACGCTACGAACGTCGTTGCGCCGAGCAATGTGAGAAAAGCGACTTCGTTCACGTACCCCGCTACGATGACGGCGACAGCCAGTCCGCCGAGTGCGATGTTGAGTCCGACGCCGCCGATGCGCATCTTGATGAATCGTTTGCGTTCGTCGGTCTCATCAATGTGCAGACGTTTCAGCGCCGCTTCGTCGCGCAACGCCTTGCTGTACCGCACGATCACAGGGATGAGCATGATCTGTATACCCGCCAGTGCGCCGATCTGAAACCCTGTCACCATACTGCGCATGAAATCGCTTGCGCCCGGTGCGCCGATGCGGTCAGAATACATGAAGCCCATGGCGTATAAGATCAGTGCAACCGCGTCAAATACCGCGATGGCATACAGTCTCGTGCGCAGCGTAGATTTGAATCTATCCAATCCGATCCACCTCCTGATCTACCTCCGAAAAGTCGAACACGTCCTCGATGGACAGGCCGAAATAGCGTGCGATCTTGTAAGCGAGCGTCAGTGACGCCGTATACTTCTCGCATTCGAGCGACGTAATCGTCTGTCGCGTCACGCCCACTGCGAGCGCGAGTTCTTCCTGTGAAATCCTGTTTGCTTTGCGCAATTGTTGTATTCTTGATTTCATGTATCACCTGCCGCCAAGTTCACTTTGCATGTTTAGTATAGCATACTTTGCATTATGTGTCAAGTATGCTTTGCAAAATCGCGCGTATAGGATCCTATGTACGGGGTCACACTACTTCGTAGGAGTTACATACGACCAAGCGAGGTGTGACTATGCAATCCATCTGGAGCGACAGCATCCATATCAACGATTTTCCAAAATTAGACGGCAATACACGTACACATGTACTCGTCATCGGCGGCGGCATGGCGGGCATCCTGTGCGCGCACGCGCTGCATCAGCGGGGCGTCGACTACCTGCTCGTCGAAGGCGACCGCATCGGCGGGGGCGTCACCAAAAATACGACGGCGAAGATCACAGCGCAACACGGCCTACTCTACGACAAGCTCATCCGTGACATGGGTATGAAACGGGCGCGGCAGTATCTCAACGCCAACCTCTGGGCGGTTGAGCGATACCGCGAACTATGCACAGGGTTGGACTGCGACTTCGAGGACAAAGACGCGTACGTGTTTGCGCTACGCAATCCTGCCGCGATTGAGCGTGAGGTACGCGCGGTCAACGCGTTGGGCTACCCGGCCGAACTCGCCTACGACATACCGTTGCCGCTCGACGTCAAGGCCGCGATCCGATTCCCATCACAGGCGCAGTTCAACCCGCTCAAGTTCATCGCGGCGATCTCAGAGGGTCTCAACGTACGTGAGCAGACATTCGTGCGAAAAGTGGACGGACATACGGCGTATACCCCGCGCGGCAACATCACATTCCGCAAACTCATCGTCGCCACGCACTATCCGCTACTCAATCTTGCGGGACTGTACAGTGTCAAGTTATACCAGCACAGGTCGTATGTCATCGCGCTGGATCACGCGCCCGACGTGGACGGTATGTACGTCGACGAAGCCGAAAACGGCATGTCCTTCCGCAACTACGGCGGATTGCTGCTCGTCGGCGGTGGCGACCACCGTACGGGCAAGTCCGGCGGCAACTGGCGCGAGTTGCGCAATTTCGCCCATACACGTTATCCCGGCGCTGTAGAGCGGTACGTATGGGCGACGCAGGACTGCATGAGCCTCGATGGCGTACCGTACATCGGCGCACTGTCGTCGCTGTATCCCGACGCTTACGTCGCGACGGGCTTCAACAAGTGGGGCATGACGTCGTCTATGGTGGCGGCGCACGTGCTGTCGGATGCGGTTACGGGTGTACGCAACGCGTATGCCGACGTATTCCGACCCGACCGCTCAGTGTTTACCAAGCAACTGTCGGTCAACCTGATCGAAGCCGCGTCGAATCTGCTGACATTCGGTCCCAAGCGTTGTACACATCTGGGTTGTGCGCTAAAGTGGAACAAACAAGAACATACGTGGGATTGCCCGTGTCACGGTTCACGGTTCCATAGGGATGGTACCGTCATCGACAATCCCGCCAAGAAGCCGCTGCGTTGATATAAATATCTAAACAACATGCCCCCACAACCCGCGCGACAGCGTCGCAAACGGATTGCAGGGGCATTTCTGTGCGTATGCTACGCGTCCTCTACCATGCGCTGGATATACTGCACGATGTCGTCGACGTACGCGAACTCGTGTACGTCCTCGTCGTGGATGATGACGTTGAACCGCCGTTCGCACTCGACCACGAGTTTCGCCATATCGATGGCGTGTACGCCGTTCTCGGGCGAGAGTGCCGTGGTCGGCTCGACTTGATCGACATCGGTATCCAATAGGTCGGCGAGGATCTTGGCTACGTCACGAAATGTCATACATGGTCCCCTCCCTCAGATCGTTTGGATTGCTGAGATTGCTCGGATCGCAGCAGCGGACTGATCGTCCCGCTGTAGAACAGGTTGAGCCTGTGCAGCGCGCGCGTACATGCGATGTACAGCAGCTTGCTGTCGTCGGGCGTATGATAATGCGACGCATCCGCGTCACAGACGAGTACCGCGTCCAACTCCAATCCCTTGGACAGATAGACGGGGATTGCGAACGCGCCTCGGATTTCCGTCGCGCTGTCGTCGGTGACGAGTTCGAGGTCGACGCCGTGCCGCAGCCGTTCGTACAGCGCCGCCGCGTCGGCCGCCGTCTTACAGATGAGTCCGATCGACTCGTATCCTTTGTCTACGCACGCCTTGACCTCGGCGATCATGCGTTGATCCAACTCGGCCATATCGTCGGCTCGTATGATTTGCGGCACATCGCCGCTGCGGCTAAAACTCTCTATCGAGCGGCTATCGTCGATGAACTGCTTGCCGAACAGTAGGATCTCGTTCGTGCAACGAAAACTGCGGTTCATCGTGATCAGCGTCGACTTGTCCTTGTGCAGTATATGCTGGATTCGGTCGTACAATGACACATCCTCGAGCTTGCCGACGGTCTGGTCGACGTCGCCGAGTACGGTGTAGTGCGCCTTGGGGAACAGTGCGCCGAGGATCTCGAAGTGCAGCGGCGTGTAGTCCTGCGCCTCGTCGATGACGACCTGTCGCACATCCCTGTAGACGTTGCGGCTGCTCAACATGCACTTGAGCAACGTCAGCGCAAGTGCATCCTCGTGCGGCAACACGTCGCCGCCGAGATTCTGGCGGGTGTACTCGAATATACCGTCCACGTCATCCGGCAATGGCAGGTCTTGTGCCAATCGCATGAAGTACGCCTTGTCGGCAAACAGCCGCCTGTACAGCGCGAGCGCATCGATGCGCGTGAACGCGCGAATGCGCCGAATCAGCAGCGTACTCTCGCGGATCGACAGCATACGCGCGAACTCTTTGTAATCATACACATGCTCAAGGTATCGTTTGGCGAACGCCTCGAGTTTGCCGATGCGAATCTTTCGCAGGTTGTGTATAGATTCGAGTACGATGCGTTCGACGTGATGCAGTCGCACCGACAGCGGCAACCGCTCCCTGTTTTGGAGTACGCGCGTGCGCATCGTATGGCGGCTCGCGACGTGCAGACCGGCGTACCATACGTCGTCAAACGGTATGCGATACGGTACGTCGGCGACGTACCGCTTCAATAGTTCGATAAACGCGTCGGACGACTTGAATCGCATACTATGCTTCATCAAAACCGTGCGATCCTCGTCTTCGCACGAGAGTAGGGCCTCAATCTGTTGGTTGCGAGTCTGAAAGCGTGGGCAGTCACGCTCAAGCACCGTCTTGCAGATCTGCTCGAATACGATCGAGGTCACATTGCGCTCGCCGAGTTCGGGCAGTACGTTGGAGATGTACTGCTTGAACAGCGTATTGGGCGACAGGATCACGATGTTGCCCGCCGACAGCGCCGACGACATGCCTTGGTACATGAGATAAGCGACCCGATGCAGTGCGACGGAGGTCTTGCCGCTGCCTGCGACGCCCTGCACCATGAGCAATTCGTTTTGTCTGTCGCGGATGATGACGTCCTGATCCTTCTGGATCGTCTCGATGATGGTCTTCATCGTGGCCGACGCGTTCTGCGACAGCAGTCTGCGCAAAAACTCGTCTACGATCTGCACGTTGGCGTCGAAGAAGTATTCGAGTACGCCGCGTTTGATCTCGTACTGCCGCTTGAGACCGACGTCGCCCGTGATCGTACCCGTCGGCGCTTCATAGGATGCCGCACCCGTCTCGTAGCGGTAGAAGATGCTCGAGATCGGCGCGCGCCAGTCGTAGACGTAGAGCTCGCGCGTGCGGTCGTCGGACAGCGACGAGCGCCCGATGTAGATGGGTTCGTGCGCATCCTCGCCGTCGAACTGGAAGTCGACGCGCGCGAAGTACGGCGTATCGAGCATTCGGCGCAGCGCGCGTATGCGGTCGAGTTCGGCGTCGTAGGTCGACAGGGTCGTCGTCAATGGCTGAAGGTATTGGTAGATCTCGATCTGCCGCTCCTCGTCGTTGACGGCGTGCGCGGCGTCCTCCCACATCTCCCG
>CAYPOE010000094.1:0-8649 GCA_964412285.1 uncultured Eubacteriales bacterium
ATACGCATCCTCCACGATATATAACTCCTGAGATATACAACAATCCTACTTATATTATATCGTAAAATATAATTTTATACAATAGAAAAGTTCAGGAAAAGTCTAGGGAAGTTCAAAAAGTTATGAATAAAAAGTCGTAAGATGATGTCAAGTACGTATCACAGACTTGCCCACTTTGATATACGTCGCATTGCGCTCGTTCTGTTCGACCTCGCACAACGCGCCCGCGATGTTGATGAATACGCGCGGAAACACCAGTGCAGCCTTGACGCTGCCGCTCGGCATGTGTTCGACGGCCTTGGTCACTTCTATCAATTTCAATTGCGCCTCATCAAGCTCATGCTTGACTTTAACGACCACGCGGTCGTTCTCATTGCGGTGACGCAACAGCTTCTCATTGATCAGCTTGCCCTTGCTGTCATACGGGTTACGGAGGATGCGCAATCGCTCCTCGAGCGTCTGTACGAGCTGTTTCAGCGTATCGCGCTCGTTGAGATAATAAAAATTTTCACCAAGCTCAATGAACGTATCGGTATAATTATGTGAACCTATGACCTGTGCCGATATGACTTTCGACGCGCGCGTCGTACCGCCGATGATGCTACCGATGCGCCCGCAAGCAAAGACGCTCTCGCCTGCGTTGACCGTACATAGGTGCAATGTATCGGTGTAGATGCAACCGCCGGCCTGCACCTCGGCCGACTTGATATACCGTGCGTAGACATTGCCGCCCGCGTCGATGCGCGCCTTGTTCATACCCGCGACGCCGCGCCGGAGCATGACGTGTCCACCCGCAATGATGGTCGCGGCCTCCGCGACGCCTGTGATCTCAACATCTCCGCCTGCCTCAATCGTTGCGCCCGCCGCGACATTGCCTTCAATGAGTACATTCCCTGCCGCATGTACGTCGCCGCCCATCGGCGGTATGCTGCGGTGCAATGCGTACAACTCCTCGACGCAGATTGCGCCGTCGCGCTCGGTGCAACAGCCGTCGCGCATCGAGTACAGTTCCTGCTTATCTTCCGACAGCTTAGTACCCGTACCGTGCGGTATGGATATGCCCTTGCCTGCGCTCGGTATGATGGGTACGCCATATACATTCATACCCCACAGACCCTCCTGTGGGGATACAATCTTGGCGAGCAGTGCGCCGACCTTGACGGGATAGATGAGGTCAAGCCCGTCGTAATCTATATCAGCGATGCGCATGATGGCGTCGCTGAGCCGCGACTCACGGCGGAAACGGTAGTTGATATACGCATCGCGGGCGGATACCATGGGTGTACCGTATGCGATGGGAATGAGCTCGCCCGACGCGCGGCTGTCGAACAGCGCCCGCAGATCGCGTACGACGCCGTGGCATATGCCGTGAATGCTCAACGTGTTCAAAAAATCACCAAAACCCAGTCGCTTGCCACCGTCGGGTTCAGAAAACAATACGTACGCCGTCATGTCGTCGGGTTCAACTTCGACGGTCATGGTTTCGTCGATGGGCTCATCGGTATGCGGCGGCGCGATGAAGGTTTCATTGAATGTCGTGAATGCGCGCGCGATACCCTCGGGGTTGACCTGCCGCACGCGCTTCTTGTGCAGCTCGGTATATACATCGGATTGCGATGCAGGGGATCCGTCGCCTTCGGGCGGGATAACTTTGAGGAATACGCCGCGTTTGGTAAACCTTAACTCGTACGTTCCATTTACGCCCCACTCTGGGACGGATGGGATTGCAGACTCCGACGTGTCCAGATCCGCGTCGAGCGGCACATCCGCCGCGACGTCGAGTATGCGCGACTTGATCGCGGGGCGCGGTACGGTATAGCCTATGGCGTGGAACTTATTGAGTAGCGCGCGCGAACCCAAACGCCGTATGTGTAACAGTCGTTGTCGATATGTGCAGTATGCGACGGCGCACAATGCGCGCAAACCCACGCCGTGTATGTGCATAGGTCGAATTGCAGTATTGCGATGATTGCGAATAAAAATCTGATTCATAACTGACGATATAACAAAAGATTGATAACATCCCGGTATCGTATCAAACATGAACCCATGTCTGATACGTCATATAGTGCCATGCGCCCGCCCATATTATGCGTATTCCACGCACAAACGCGCCCATCACTCGCGTTGCATCAATGCGCGCAACTCGAGCAGCGTCTTGGCATGTATCTGTGATATGCGCGACTCGCTGAGGCTCAGTACCTGTCCGATCTCTCGGAGCGTAAGCTCCTCTTTGTAGTACAGGCTCAACACGATGCGCTGGCGCTCGGTCAACTTGTCGATGCATTGCGCCAACATCTCGATGACGGCGTTTTCCTCATAGACGAACGACGGCTCGTCCGTTGGCGACGCCGATATGTATTCGCCCGATTCTGTCAGCGCATCTATGGACAATATGCTCTGCGCATACGCATCGTCCATGATGGACTGTACCTGCGCGGCGTCATAGCCCGTAATCGCGGCGATCTCCTCGTTGGAAGGTGTCACGCCATTCTTGGCTGTGAACGTAGCGACGGCGGCCGTCACATTCTTGATGCGCGTACGCATATAAGCCGACACATGATCGCCGCGCCGCAGCTCATCGAGTATCGCGCCGCGTATACAACGCGAGGCGTACGCCTCAAACGCATTGCCCTTGGCGGGGTCGTAGCGATCAATTGCGCCGATCAGCCCGAGTATACCGCTTGAGCACATCTCGTCTAATGTGATATGCCGCCGATACGCAGCGTACATGCTGCCTGCGCACCGTCTAACCAACGGCAGATATTCCTCGATGATGACATTGCGCACGGCTATATCACGCGAACGGGCGTACTCGCCGAGCAGCCCGTGTATGTTTGCGTTATTCATATATATAGTAACGTCTGATCAGTTCATATTCTTAAATGAATGCACGATCAAAAATACACAAAGAGCAAAAACGCATAAAAAAGAGAAACAGATCGCTATATTATTTTAGAACTACCCCTGTCTACCGCGCAGTTTATGCCAAAACGACGACAATCCGTGGCGTTTTTCGTTATGATTGCCTAAAAGTTTATCGCAGATCGTACGTATATTCCGCGAAGCCGCGGCGTTAGGGTACGAGAGCAGTATGGGGCTCTGTGTTTTGACAGCCTTGATCATGTGGTCATCGTCGACGATGTGACCGAGGTAACGCAACTCCCGATGCAGATACTCACCCACGACCGCCGACAGCTTTTGCGCCGTGACCAGCGCCTCGCGCTCATCGTCGACGCGATTGACGCACAAATGCAGCGTCGGTACCGTGCCGGCTGCCGACACGTGCTTGATGACCGAGTATGCGTCGATGAGTGCGGTAGGCTCGGGCATGGTGACGAGCAGCACGTCGTCGCTCGACTTCACAATGTCGATGACGCCGCGCGACACCCCGGCTCCCGTATCGAACATCACGATGTCCACGTCGTCGGACAGGCGGCGCAGTGAATCCACGATGTGCCATAGGATGGCGTCGGAGTATTGCTGTAACTCCAACAGCCCTGTGCCGCCTGATATAAAGCGTATGCCACAGGGTCCATCGTACATGATGTCGCGCATCGTATAAGAGCCGTCGAGTATGGCTGTAATGTCGCGGCGCGTCGATACGCCGATGAGTGTGCCGATGTTAGAGAATCCTACATCGGTGTCGACGACGAGCACGCGTTTGCCAGCCTTGGCTAGCCCGATCGCAAGGTTGATCGTGACATTCGACTTCCCCACGCCACCCTTGCCGCTCGTGATGGTAATGACCTGCTGCCGCAGAACCGACGGCGCGTCGGACGCTTGCTGCCGAATGGCCTGGGTCTCTTCGGGTTGCGCCACGGCCACGCCTGCGCCCTCGCGCAACTGACGCATACGTTGACGCAATTCATGTGCTTGATCCATTTTGTTATATTCTATATCTTAGGTATAGCGCCCGCTGAAACTGATGTATCTTGCTGATAAAGATTCTAATCCAACAACTGGCGCAACAGATTGCGCGTATGAAATGCTTCTATATCATCAGGTACATTCTGCCCTGTCGTGATGTACGCGATGGGACGCTTGGTCAGATACATGAGATTGATGATGGAACCTGGATGCTCGGTCTCGTCGAGCTTGGTCACGATGATCTTGTAATGACCTGCGTTGCCGTACGCGTTGACGATCCGGCGCATGGTCTCGAACGACGACGTCGCGCTGATGACGAGGAAGATATCCGACGCGCCCGATGCCTCAATGATGCGCGCGGTCTCCTCGCGCCGAGCCTCGTCGCCCGGACTGTGTCCGGCCGTATCGATGAATACGAGTTGGTCGTTTTTGTGCTGTGCAAGGGCAGCCGGTATCTCGTCAGCCGAGTACACGACGCTGACAGGTGCGCCGATGATGTCGGCGTACGTCTTGATCTGCGCGACCGCCGCGATGCGGAATACATCAGACGTCATGAACGACACGCGCGCGTTGCGTTCGAGTACAAACTGCGCGGCCAATTTGGCGATGGCCGTCGTCTTACCCACCCCCGTCGGCCCGAACATCACGATGACCTTCTGTGTATCGCCGAGCGCAATGGGTTCGGCACGCCGGAGCATCTTGTACAGCAGTACACCGTACGCATCGTGCGCGTTCATATCGCGCAATTCCATCACAGATCGCGCCTTCTTGGCCAACGAAGCCGACAATTCCGCCGCCACACCCTGCTGCATCAGACGATTGTGATACAATAGGATGTCGGACGGCAACTGCTCCTCGTTGTGGGATTCGAGTCGATCGAGTATGGCTCCGATGCGTTCGTCGAACGACCGAAACAGACCCTCGATCTGCATCTCGTTTGCGGACAACTTGGCATCGGGCGGGTTGGATTGGCCAGACCTATTGGACTTGTCCGACCCTTTACCGGGCGACCCCTGCATCGGACGGACGCCACTGTAGGTGTACGTCGCCCCCGATGTGCCGCCGCCGAGCGCGGCGCGATACAGATCGTCGTCGTCCGCCGCAGCTGTACCGCCGCGCTGCGCGTCGCCAGATTGTCCAGCTGCACCAGTCGAGGAACGCACAGGTTCGCCCGTAAGTGGATTGACGAGCGGTATGTCGACCTCATCGGGATCACGCATACCGCCGTACCGCGTCGCGGCGCGATTTTGGGCTTCAAAGTTGCGGCGCGTCTGCTTGAAGCGCGACACGGCCTCGGGGTCGAGCACATCCTTCTCCTCATAGCTGACGACAATCTCTACCTGTGGCTTCTGAAAGTACCCCAACACGCCCTTGCGCCGTATGTCGTTGGTACTCACGATAACGGCGTCAAGTCCCAGTTCGGCCTTGACGCGCTCGAGTCCCTCAGCCATATTATCTGCTACATAACGTTTAATAGTCATAATGTTTCATACATCCCGGATCTCGCCGTTTCAGTTGACCACAATCAAATTACGCAACGCTTCGTACGTCTTTTCTCCGATGCCACGCACATTGACAATATCGGCAATATCAGCAAAGGGGCCATGTTCCTCGCGGTACGCGACAATGGCGGCGGCCTTGACCTCGCCAATGCCAGGCAGCGCGACGAGTTGTTCTGCCGACGCCGTATTGATGTTGATGCCACCATCGGTCGCGGTACTGATCGTCTCGACAAACTCGGGGGTTTCGTCGAATGCATCGGCGGCCTCCGCGTCAACGGCGTCTACCTCCGCGACATCCGCCTCCACGCCGCCATCGGCGATGGGATCGGGATCATTGGCCTCGACCTCGACGTCGCGCGAAGCCGGTGTAAGATCACTATACGGCACCTTGATGTCGACGGATGCGGCCTCGGATGCCGTAGACACGTCAGATTGACCAGGCTGTGGCACTTCAGGCACCGCAGCTACGCCTGGATCCTCGACCGCTTGGGACACGGCCTGCGACGTCGCATCGTGGGTATCGCCGCGCGGCTGTGCCGCCGCGATTCGCATAGAGCTTGAGGCCAATGGGCGCGGTGGAGGCATGTACGGCGGATTTAACCATATCATGACGTTATAAAGAATATATACGACTAGGGGTACAGATAGAATACACAACGTGAGTCCTCTGTAACCAACATGTAACTTTGTCCGACTTTTGGCCGAGTTTCGTGTTTTCGCCATGATCTTTTGTAATGGGGTCGTAGGAAATCATCGTAGTGGGTATGTCAAACATTTAGAACGACACAACTCCGTCGGAATAAATCTCGACATCCTGTTCAAGCTCATTGTACGAGAGTACGGTGAGATCGGGCATCACGGGTTCAGTGAGTTTCTTGAAATGCTGTCGCACCATCGGCGAGGTCAGCGCCATGGGTGAAATACCGAGGCTGCTCATGCGTTCCACGCCTGTCTTGAGTGAGTTGAACATGCGCTGCAATCGATCAGGTTCCATCGCGACGAACGAGCCGCGCTCGGTCTGTCGCACGCCTTCGACGATGGCCTGCTCGACAGCGGGGTCGAGCGTGAGGACGCGCGCCTTATTGTCAGGCACGAAGCGGCGCGTGATCGAACGTCGCAACGCCTGCCGTACATATTCAGTCAACAACTCGGTATCGTGGGTGACGCCGCCGTAGTCGGCCAGCGTCTCGAGGATCGTAATCATGTCGCGAATCGAGATGTTTTCCTTGAGCAGATTGCAGAGGATCTTCTGAATCTCACCGACAGAATAGAGCCGCGGTGTGACGTCGTCGACAAGTGCAGACTGCTGTTGTTTGAGCGTATCGAGCAGACCTTGCACCTGCTGTCGACCCATGAGCTCGTGGCCATGCCGCTTGAGCACGTCGGTCAAGTGCGTCGCAATGACCGATGGCGGATCTACGACGGTGTAGCCGAGCAACTCGGCGCGTTCGCGCATGGCAGATGAGACCCAAAGTGCAGGCAGTCCGAATGCAGGTTCGATGGTCTCGATGCCGACAATCTCATCCGACGCGTTACCCGGATTCATCGCAAGGAAATGATCGAGCATGACCTCGCCGCTCGCAACCTCTGCACCCTTGATCTTGATTACGTACTCGTTTGCGCCGATCTGGATGTTGTCGCGCGCACGTATGACAGGCACAATCATACCCAGATCCAGCGCGCACTGGCGGCGGATCATGATGATGCGATCGGACAGGTCGCCACCCTGCGATGCGTCGAGCAACGGGATCAGCGCGTAACCGACCTCGAGTTCGATCGGATAGACCTGCATGAGGCTCATGACAGATTCGGGCTTGCGCTTCTCCTGCGTGAGTTGTTCAACTTGGCGTTCCTCGACGACGACCTCGGCCTTCTGCTCATTGGAGCGCAACCGCAGTCCGTAGACGATGAGTGTGCCACCGACGATGACGAGCGGCAGAAACGGCATACCTTGGATGAAGATCATGACGACCAATGCGCTGCCCGCCAAAATCAGCGGTACAGGACGCAGCAACTGGTTGCGTAGATCCGTACCGATGTTGTCGTCGGACGCAGCGCGGGTGACGATGATGCCCGTCGCAATCGAGATGATGAGCGCAGGGATCTGACTGACCAGACCGTCGCCGACCGTCGCGAGCGTATAGACTTGCACGGTTTCGCCGACTTCCATGCCCAGCATCGTGCTGCCGATGATCATGCCGCCGACGGCGTTGATGATCGTGATGAGGATGGACATGATGGCGTCGCCCTTGACAAACTTCGATGCACCATCCATCGCGCCATAGAAATCCGACTCGCGCTGGATCTTCTTGCGACGCTCCTTGGCCTGGGTTTCATCGATGAGACCGCTGTTGAGGTCGGCGTCGATGGCCATCTGCTTACCCGGCATCGCGTCCAATGTGAAGCGTGCCGCAACCTCGGCCACGCGCTCCGAACCCTTGGTGATGACGACGAACTGGATGACCAATATAATCAAGAAGATAACGACGCCTACGACGATGTTGCCCTGTATGACGTAGTTACCGAACGTCTGGATGACTTTTCCCGCGTAACCGCCATTGGCCAAGATGTTGAGCGTCGAGCGCACGTTGAGTCCGAGGCGGTAGAGGGTCGTGATGAGTAACACAGACGGGAACGTCGAAAACTGCAACGTCTCGGTGCTATTGAGCACGACGAGCAGTATGATCAGCGCCACCGATATATTGACAATGATGAGCACATCGAGGATCTGCGGGGGTACCGGCAGTATGATCAAAAATATGATCGCGATGATGACTAAGGATACAGAGAGATCGCCTATCTTCATGAGTACATATGGGTTACACGCTTGATGTGCGAGCGTCGCAAGTGACAATGGGTGATGGTATGCGATGGTTTGGTAGTATGTGGTAGTTGTAGTTTTCTCTGATTATGGGATATTATGCCTTACCGCGCGCTTTGTAGATATATGCGAGGATCTCGGCTACGGCTGCAAAGAATTCGTCGGGGATCTCGTGGCCGATGTCAACCTTGGCGTACAGCGAGCGCGCAAGCTCCCTATTCTCTACGATGTCGATGTCGTGTTCGGTTGCGATTTCACGGATGCGCAGCGCGATGAGGTTCTTGCCCTTGGCGAGACATATGGGTGCGTTGGCGTTGTCCTCGTCGTACTGTAACGCGACGGCGTAATGCGTAGGGTTGGTGATGACGACGTCGGCCTTGGGTACGGAAGCCATCATACGGCGCATACCCATCTGGCGCTGTCGCTGGCGAATCTGCGCCTTGACCTGCGGATCAC